>NZ_CABSQF010000048.1:0-33608 GCF_902479695.1 uncultured Phyllobacterium sp.
CCCCCCCCCCACCATGAGGCCCCCGCCGATACCGGTTCCCAGCGCAATATAAGCAAGATTATCGATGCCCTGCCCCTGGCCCAGCCAGTTCTCACCAATGACGGCAAGATTGACATCGTTCTCCAGCATGACGTCGACGCCGAACGCGCGTTCAAATGCCGTTGCCACATCCATGGTGTCGAAGCCGGCAATATTGGGCGCAAGCAGGATACGGCCGGTATTGCTGTCCGGCGCACCCGGCGCACCGACGACGGCAAGCCTGATCTTCTCGCGCGGGATAGCCTGACGAGCGGCCGCCTGAAAACACATGTTTGCGATCTGGTCGATAACCGCCTGCCCGCCCTTCGGGTCCGTCGGCGCCGTATCCTCGGCAAAGACCTGGCAGGCCAGATCGACGATGGCCACACGCACCTTCGTGCCGCCCAGATCAACGGCGGCAATATAGGCTGCGCTTGGAATAAGCTCATAGGTGACCGCCGTGCGCCCGACGTGACCGCTGGTACGTCCGGTTTCCTGAACCCAGCCTTCCGCTTCCAGCTGGCGGACAATCTCCGAAATGGTCTGTTTCGACAGGCCTGTCTGCTTGGAGATCGAGGCCCGCGAAATCGGACTACCCTGCACGATAGCTTCGATTACAGCCCGCTGGGAGAACTTACGGGACAGGCGCACAGCTTCGTTCAACACAGCCTCACATATTTAGTTCGTTCTATCACCGAACTAATAACGTCTCGTCAAACTTGTCAAGCGTGCAACGCCAAAAATCGAACTATTGTTGTGGCAGGATGAAGAATGTCGACCGGGAGCGATTCAGGGGCATGGAGCCATCGACAAGACTGTCTATGGCACGGGGCCGGTTGCCGGGCCTTGCGGCGATATCCGGGCATAGGCGAGATCTGGTTCGACAGCCAAACCCGACGGACCGCGCCGATCGGTTTTAATCAACTGGCGGCTCACTATCTCGTCTCAAGCGGAGACACGACGCACACTTTCGAGCGCGTCAGGAACCGCACTTCGCGGCCATTGTCGAGCGAGAACATGCCGCCGCGGCCCGGCACGACATCGATGATCAACTCGGTATGTTTCCACACGCCATATTGGGAGGCGCTGATATAGACCGGTGCGCCGCCGATTTCACCCAGACAGACGTCCTGGTCGCCGATGATGAAGTCCCCTTGGGCGTAGCACATCGGCGACGAGCCGTCGCAACAGCCGCCCGACTGGTGAAACATGATCGGCCCGTATTCCGCCTGCAGCGTCCGAATGAGATCGAGAGCAGCGATCGTGGCACTGACCTGATTTTGCATGATGCCTCCCCAATGGTGACGCTGGCAGCGCCACGCAGGCGCCGCCAGCTTTGCAACGTCAGAGTGCTCAGAAGAATCCGAGCTTCTTCGGGCTGTAGCTGACCAGCATGTTCTTGGTCTGCTGATAATGATCCAGCATCTTCAGGTGGTTTTCCCGGCCGATGCCCGACTGCTTGTATCCGCCGAATGCCGCATGCGCCGGATAGGCATGGTAGCAGTTGGTCCAGACACGCCCGGCCTGAATGGCCCGGCCGAAGCGGTAGCAGGTGTTTGCATCCCGGCTCCATATGCCGGCACCCAGGCCGTAAAGCGTATCGTTGGCAATCGACAGCGCTTCGTCATTGTCCTTGAAGGTGGTGACCGAAACGACCGGACCAAAGATTTCCTCCTGGAAAATGCGCATCCGGTTATGACCCTTGAACACCGTCGGCTTCACATAGAAACCGCCGGCGAGATCGCCGGCCAACGCGTTGCGTTCACCGCCGGTCAGCACTTCAGCGCCTTCCTGCTTGCCGATATCGATGTAGGACAGGATTTTTTCCAGCTGCTCGCCGGAAGCCTGGGCACCGATCATCGTCGCGGGATCAAGCGGGTCGCCCTGGACGATTGCCTCGACACGCTTCAGCGCGCGTTCCATGAACTTGTCGTAGATGGATTCATGAATGAGGGCGCGGCTTGGGCAGGTGCAGACCTCGCCCTGATTGAGGGCAAACATGACGAAGCCTTCAATCGCCTTGTCGAAGAAATCATCATCGTCCGACGTCACATCCTTGAAGAAGATGTTGGGTGACTTGCCGCCCAGTTCCAAGGTCACCGGAATGAGATTCTGGCTGGCATACTGCATGATCAGGCGGCCGGTTGTCGTCTCGCCGGTAAAGGCAATCTTGGCAATGCGCGGACTGGATGCAAGCGGCTTGCCTGCCTCGAGGCCAAAGCCGTTGACGATGTTCAGAACGCCCGGCGGCAGGAGATCACCGATCAGTTCCGCCAGCACCAGAATGGAAGCCGGTGTCTGTTCCGCCGGTTTCAGCACCACGCAATTGCCGGCGGCCAGTGCCGGCGCGAGTTTCCAGATTGCCATCAGGAGCGGGAAATTCCACGGGATGATCTGGCCGACAACGCCCAGCGGCTCGTGGAAGTGATAGGCGACGGTATCATGGTCAATCTCGGAAATGCTGCCCTCCTGCGCCCGGATCACGCCAGCGAAGTAACGCAGGTGATCAATCGCGAGTGGCAGGTCTGCGGCGGTCGTCTCGCGGATCGGCTTGCCGTTGTCCCAGGTCTCGGCCTGCGCCAGCAGTGTCAGATTGTCCTCCATGACCTGCGCGATCTTGTTGAGGATGACGCTGCGTTCGGCAACGCTGGTGCGGCCCCACGCATCCTTGGCCGCATGGGCCGCATCGAGGGCTGCCTCGACATCGCTGGCGTCGGACCTGGCAATTTCGCACAGGACCTGGCCGTTCACCGGCGAGGTATTGTCGAAATACCGTCCCGACTTCGGTTCGACAAACTTGCCGCCGATGAAATTGCCGTAGCGCTTCTTGAAATTGGGTCGAATGGTGCGGTTGAATTCTACCTTGTTCATGGTGTTCCTCCCTGTTGCAGGGGCCTCCGCGCCTTGAAAACTTCGGAAAGGCCATCTGCACGCTGATTGATACCGCCTCCTGCGGCCCGGAGAGGATCGCGCGCGGAGGTGCGGGTGTCATCCCGCACCGACCATGCGGGCGAGCGCATTGTCTCACTTTTGAGACAATTGCCCGTGGCAATCAGCGAATACGCCGCAGCGTCAGTGAATACCGAGTTTCTTCAACTTGCGATGCAGGGTGGCACGCCCCATACCCATCATCGTGGCGGCAACCGAGATATTGCCGTCAGCTTTGGCAAGCACGCGCTGGATGACGCTGCGCTCGGCGGCGGCAAATTCCTGCTCCACATCCATGCTTTGCCCCAGGAGACTGGCCGCCGGCAGCGGCTTGCTCAAGGATTCATCGGTGAGACCCAGAACATGCCGGACAGTGCGGGAAGCCCCGATGACAAGGTCGTCTTCATCGACGGCAATCAGCGCGCTGGCACTGCGCTCATAGCTCACATCCGGCCCGAGCTTGGCGAGCATGATCCGCGCCTTGGGGAAGGCCAGACGAAAATTTTCCGCTTCCACGCGGCGCGCGGCATCAACGACAGCCATGGCGATCAGTTTGACGAAATCTTCCGTGAGGTCGTGACGCGCGGATGATACGTCAATGGCCGCCATCAGGCGCCCGCAATGATCGAAAATGGGCGCAACCGTGCAGGACAAGGCCGTATTGCGGCTGCGGAAATGCTGATCCCGGTGGATCGTCAAAGCCCGCTGTTCGGCCAGGGCGGTTCCAATGCCGTTCGTGCCTTCGCGTTCCTCGCTCCACACCGCTCCGGTCCACAGACCAATCTTGCAGAAGGTCGCATCGTCCGAAACGCTGCCACGGCGGTCAACCGGCACGCCGTCCTTATCCGCCAGGAGCACGCAGCATCCGGCACCGCCAACGGCGGAATAGAGACGGTCCAGCGTCGCCTGCGCGGTGGTGATTAACGATCCCAGCCGTTCGCGGGCGTCCGTCAGTTCCCGTTCGCTCAAAAAATCCGGCAGCGTCCCCTCTTCCGGATTCAGCCCGTAGAGACGCATGGAGCGCCCCCAGGAGGCAACGAGCGCAGATTGCGCAGCGGCACTTCCCAGAAGGGCGGACTGGATGTGTTCCGCATGCTGTCCATCGTACCGCGAAGCCATCGGTCTCCTCCCAAAGTCCAGGCGTCCTGACCCTAGGGTAAGCTAGTTTGCTTTTCGGTCAAGGCGGGTGAAGCAGCACGCGGCTACACGGCCGCGTGCTGCGTTGTTTTCACGCTAGGACAGGTGATGCACCGTTTGAAGACCATAGACCGGTGTCGGAATACCTTCCATGCGGGCCTTCAGCTGGAGCGACAGATACTGTGAGTAATGGCGTGACTGATGCAGATTTCCGCCATGGAACCACAGGGCCTGCTGCTGCGTCGGCTTCCACATATTGCGCTGTTCGCCTTCCCATGGTCCCGGATCCTTCGTGGTGTCCGAACCGAGCCCCCAGCACTTTCCGACCTTGTCGGCGACCTCGCGCGAGATCAGGTCCGCCGCCCAGCCGTTCATCGAGCCGTAACCGGTGGCATAGACAATCAGATCGGCTGGGAGTTCCCGCCCATCGTCCAGCACGATACCGCCTTCATTCAGTTCGCGGATATTCACGCCGCTGATCAGCTTGATCTTGCCGTCGGCGATAAGGTCGCAAGCACCGACATCGATGTAATAACCGGAACCGCGGCGCAGGTATTTCATGAACAGTCCGGACTCATCGTCACCGAAGTCCAGCATGAAGCCAGCCTTTTCCAGCCGCTCGTAGAAGGCCGCATCCTTCTGACGGATCTTGTCGTAAACCGGCTTCTGGAACTCATGCATGATACGATAGGGCAGCGAGGCAAAGATCAGATCGGCCTTGCGTGTGGTCATGCCGTTGGCGACGGCGCGCTCGGAATAGAGATCGCCCAGGCCGATTTCCATCAGGGAATCGGATTTGACGATGTGGGTCGAGGAGCGCTGCAGCATGGTCACGTCAGCGCCCGCTTCCCACAGCGCTGCGCAGATATCGTGGGCGGAATTGTTGGACCCCACGACCACGACTTTCTTGCCCGCATAGGCTTCAGGGCCGGGGTGCTGGGACGAATGCTGCTGCTCGCCCTTGAATACGTCCATTCCCTTGAATTTCGGCCAGTTGGCTTTGCCGGACATGCCGGTGGCCAGGACGAGCTGCTTCGGCCGCAGCGTGATCTCCTTGCCGTCGCGCTCGACGATGACGGTCCATTCATTGCGTGCATCGTCGAACTGTGCCGACTTGCAAACCGTCGAGCTCCAGTAATTCAGCTCCATCACTTTCGTGTACATCTCGAGCCAGTCGCCGATCTTGTCCTTGGGGGCAAAAACCGGCCAGTTATCGGGGAACGGGATGTAGGGCAGATGGTCGTACCAGACCGGATCGTGCAGGCACAAAGACTTGTAGCGCTTGCGCCAGCTGTCCCCCGGCCGCTCGTTCTTTTCGATGATGATGGTTGGTACGGCAAGCTGCCGCAACCGGGCCCCGAGGGCAATCCCGCCCTGTCCGCCGCCAATGATGAGGCAATAGGGCTGGACGGAGTAGCCAAGCTCAGCCGCTTCCGTCTCGCGCTTTTCCTTCCAGCTCTTCCGTCCGGGTTCGCTGCCATGCTGCGCACCCATGGGCCGCAGAAAACCCTTTGGTTCCTCATGTCCCTTCAATTCGGACATGGTCGTCAGCAGCGACCATATGCGGCCGTTCCTGAGGCGGATGTGCCCGTATCCCCGCGCCGCGCCGGTATCAAATTCGATCCAGCCCTGGGTGACACCGTCATCCTCGGTGGCAACTTCGTTCATATCCTGCCGCAGGTCATGCGGTTTGATGCGCGCCAGCTGTTCGGTCAGCATGGCACGGATCTGATCATGGCCTTCAAGGGTCTTCAGGTTCCAAGTAAACGTGACAAGATCACGCCAGTAGCAGTCCTCCTGAAACAGGTTGACTGCCGCTTCAATATCGCCGTTCGCGAAAGCCTTTTCGAGCTTCCCGAGTACCGTTTCAATCTTTTGGTGGGGGCTGTCGTCAAGCATGAAATCTCCTCCATTCTGCCTGCCAATCGTATGAACTCTGCAAGATCGGATGCGGGCTCCTCCAGCCCGCACGACCTATGACGTCAGATCGATCAAAATCTTGAGATGCTTTCCCGCAGGATCAAGCAGGGTATCGAAACCCTCAGTCACCGCTTCATCCAGGGTGATCCGCTTGGTAACGACCTTATGTGCAGGCAAGAGACCTGAACTGATCAGTCTGATGACCCGCGGCCAATAATGCGTCGGGTAGGCCCACGATCCGCGGATATCGATATCCTTGAAGGTGACCTGGAACCAGTCGAGCGGATTTTCGTATGGATGAAGCCCCGTTTGTACCACCACGCCCTGCTTGCGGACGGCATCGGTACAGGCTTTCAAAGCGTGTTCGTTGCCCACGCATTCAATGGCAATGTCGCAACCGACACCGCCTTCGGTTCTCGACCGGACGATGTCGCCGACCAGCTCGCGCTTCGGGTTGATGGTGATCAAATCCGGCAGGATGCCGCCCGCCAGTCCCAGCCGCGTATCGTTGATATCGGAGAGGAACGGTTGGGCGGCCCCGGCAGCCGGGGCCGCAAGCAGCGTCAACACGCCAATCGGCCCCGCGCCGGTCAAGAGACCCCTGCTCCCGGCTGTCCCCCCGCCACGATCGCAGGCATAGACCGCCACGGCGGCGGGTTCGACCAGCGCCGCTTCCTCGTCGGTCATTTCATCCGGGATGCGCTGCACATTGTATTCATTCAGCAGCGCATATTCCGCCATGCCGCCGGACTGCCAGCTCAACCCGGCCAAGGCCAGATCCGTGCTCAGGTGAAAAAGACCGCGATCGGCAAAATAGTCGCCGGAGCGCGGCATGATCAAAGGCTGGACGGAAACGCGATCGCCCGGTTTAACCGACGTCACCCCCGCGCCGACCGCTTCAACGACACCGCCGAATTCATGCCCCAAGATCTGCGGCCCACTGGCCCTGGTGAACGGATGCGGCTCAACCGGAATAAAGATGGGCCCCGACACATATTCGTGCAGGTCCGTTCCGCAAATGCCGACAAACCGGTTGCGGATCAATACCTGCCCGGCCTGCGGCGCCGACGAAGGCGCGTCGATATTTTCAAGACGAAGGTCTTTCGCCGCATGGAAACGCAGTGCTTTCATTCATTCCTCCCGGCCCCGTTTCGCGACAAGGCCTGTCTGTTGTTCGCATCAAGCTTCCCGCATTGCGATCAACGCAAGCAGCTGGTGTGCGAAAGCACTGCAAGGAACGTGCCAGCAGCCGGAGTTTCCTCTATCTGACTGACTTTCAAATGTTTTTATGACGAAGGAAGAATTGGCGACAGCGCGGTTGTTGCAATTCGCCACAGCTGTGGCGCGACGCCCTGCAACAGTTGCAACACCAGAACAGGCCTGACATCAATGCGCTGCCTTTTGGCGGACGCGGCGCAGCTGCCTGTGTACGGTTGAACGGTCGACACCAAGCAGGCGCGCCGCAGCGGAAATGTTTCCGTCCGTTGCCGCCAGAGCTTCCGTCAACCGGGAGTGTTCATCATGCCGTTCACGGCCTGCGCTGGCCGGATGATTTTGGGCCTGTCGCTGGACGTGCTCGGGAAGATCCGTCAGGTCTACACGCCCGTTTTCACAGAGTGCCGCCGCAACATCAAGAACATTGAAAAGTTCGCGGATATTGCCCGGCCAATTGTGCCGCCGCAACGCCAACTGCGCTTCGGCGGAAACGACCGGAGCCGAACCCGTATCCGCCGTGCATTTCTTCAGGATTTCCGCGAGCAGCCAATCAAAATCGCTGCGGTTCCGCAGCGCCGGCAGTGACAGGGTGGCGGCGTTCAGGCGATAGAACAGGTCCTGGCGGAATGTGCCGTTGCGCACGAGTTCGGCAAGGTCGCGGTGGGATGCGGAGAGAATGCGTACATTGACCGGTTTGGCCCGCGATGCGCCGAGAGGCAAAACCTCGCCTTCGGCCAGCACCCGCAGAAGCCGGCTTTGCAACGCCAAAGGCATGTCACCGATTTCATCGAGAAACAACGTGCCGCCATCGGCTTCCTCGACAAGCCCCTTGCGCCCCTTCGCCAAAGCTCCTGTGAAGGCACCCGGCGCATAACCGAACAGCTCGCTCTCGATAAGCTGCTCCGGCATGGCCGCACAATTGACGGCAATAAAGCGTCCGCTGGCACCACTGCTGTCATGAATGGCGCGCGCCAGATATTCCTTGCCTGTACCGGTTTCGCCCTGGATCAGAATCGGCAATGACTTGCCGGCAAGCTTTGCTGCCTTTGTCTGCAGCCCAGCCAGATGCGGATCGCCGCCGCTCAACCGGCGCAGCGAGGCGGGGATGCGCTCCTGAACAATCGGTGCACCGCGCGATGGGTAGTGCGGTTCTATCGCATGCGCAAACAGAACATTGCCGTCCCGCGCAAAGACCAGCCGGTCTTCGGACGGCCTCGTGCGGGTAAGATTGCCGAGATCGTCGACATCCATATCGAAAAACCGCGATATGGACTGCCCGATCAGATTCGCCGGCTGCCGCCAATCGAGCCCGGACGCGCGTGCCATGATCTTTGCGCCGTCGTGGGTCATGCCGATAATTCGCCCCGCACCGTCGATCGAGATCGCCGCTTCCGGATCGACGTCGAGAAATTCAGGAGAGCGCGAAAAACGCAACACCCACTCATTGCGCGTCTGGGCCATGAGATTGGCAAGCTCGATCCGCCGCGCCGTAGCCGTTACCAGGTGCAGCGCCAAGTTCTGGCTCGTCTTGATTTGCGGCGAACGCAGCAGCGAAATATCAAGCACGGCCGAAAGCTGCCCTTGCGCGTCATAGATGGGCGCGGCGGTGCAGGTCAGCGGTGTATGGGTGTTGTCAAAATGATCGGTCTGATGAATCGTCAACGGCTCGCCTGTCTCCAGGCAGGAGCCAACGGCACAGGTGCCTGCCCGCGCCTCCGACCATTCCGAACCGAGATAAAGACCCGCCTTGCGCAGATTGTTGTCGAACAGCGGATCGCCGAGGAATTCAACGGTGATCCCGTCGCGATCGGAAAGAAGCAGCACATAATTCTGGCCGGCAACATGACGAAACAGGTTTTCGAGTCCCGACCGCGCGATTGAAATCAACTGCTCCGACTGCTGCCGATGCTCGCGCAACTGGGTTTCGGGAACGATGTAGGCCTCGCATGCCTGTGCCGGGTCCAGCCTGTGCTGCTTGATGCAGCGCAACCAGGATTCAACCACGGTTTCATCACGGTTGGTCGAACCTCCCAGACTCACCGTCTCGATTTCGCGAATATGGTCCGAATGCAGCGACATGAGATTTTGCCATGCGCCTCCCAGCGCACCGCTCTCCCTTCTTCAGCCAGACCAGTCTGCACGAGTTGGACCAATTGTAAATGCGCGGGGACTTCACAACTCCATGCAACCATAAGTCACAGTGCTGCGCCGCGGCCGGTATACCCCCGACCTATCCAGCGCGCCGGTCCGCCAAAATGTCCGCGAGGAAATTCTGAACATGGCCGAGCACCTGCATGCGATCGTGCGAAATACCGGGAACAAGATCGAATTTCACGGAGACACCGGCACCTTCAAAGGAGCGCCGAAGGGCCGACAGCCGTTCCGGCCGCGTGCGCCCCGCATCGTTTGCGCCCGGCATCCAGTTTGTACTGCCCTCCGGAATGGTGATTTCCCATGTTTCCAGGTCGGCATCGCCGACGACCATATGCATGGCGATACGGGCCAGTTTCTCCCGGTCGAAGGTGATGCCAAATCGTTCCTGCAGATTGCGGATACCCACCCACCAGTCCTTGTCCGGATCAAGCAGGGTCACGGAACCGGGCGCGCCGATTGAGGCGGCCCAAAGTTTTTGCGGATGCAGTATGGCAAAGCGGTGGGTGAAGTGACCGCCGCCGGAGAACCCGAACATGGCGAACATATCCCAATTCTGCTGGTATTTTGCGGCAACCTCCGCAACCATGTCCAGAAGAAGCAGATCGTACCGGATATCGCCCTCGATCATGAACTTGTAGCCGCTGCGCGCGTCATCGCCCCGGACGCCGACGGGGAAAACCGGGCAAAGAATGGCGCAGTCGTTCCACCGGCCGAATTCGGCAAAGCCATCGCGGAAATCGAGAAACGATGTGCGTCCCGTACCGTGCACGGCCACCAGAAGATCGACCTTCCCGCCCTTGCCGACGATGGGAGGCACGTAAAGGCAATAATGAAACCGGGGATCGGATTTGCAGGCAAAAATGGCCGTGCGGCCAAGATCATAGATCGCTTGCGCTCGGCTTTCAGATGATGGTGACATGCTATTCCTCGCTACGATGATTCAAGACCGGCCACCGGCGGATTTCCTGCCAACCTCGTCAAAACGCCATCCCAGTTCGACGCCGCCATTGTCGGTGCTGAACAGAGCGGGAATGGCCTGGAGCAGTTTGCGGGTATAATCCTGTTGCGGATTGTCGAAGATCGCATCACGACTGCCCTCTTCGACGATGACACCGTTGTTCATGACGATGACCCGGTCGGCGATCTGCTCGACCACAGCCAGATCATGGCTGATGAACAGGCACGAGAAGCCGTGCTTTCGCTGCAGCTCGGCGAACAACTTGAGCACCTGCGCGCGGACTGTCACATCCAGTGCCGAAACCGGCTCGTCAGCGATGACGAATTGCGGCCGCCTGACAACGGCGCGGGCAATGGCCACGCGTTGCCGCTGGCCGCCGGAAAGCTGGTGCGGGAAACGCGCAGCAAACGCCGAAGACAGGCCCACTTCGTCAAGAACTTCCGCGACACGCGCGCTCTTTTCTTTGCTCGTCAGTTCCGTCGAATGGCGAAGTGCCTCCCCGATCAGGCTGCCAATCGTCATGCGCGGATCAAGCGACGAATAAGGGTCTTGAAACACCATCTGACAATTGAGCCGATACTCCGCGTAGTCGGCCGCCGATGTCTGGACCGACTTGCCGTTGAAAAGGATTTTGCCATCCGTCGGTTCGATCAATCCGGCGATGGTGCGCCCCAAAGTGGTCTTGCCCGATCCCGATCCGCCGACCACCGCCACAACCTCTCCGGGCATGACGCTCAGGCTGACGCCGCTCAGGGCACGCTTGGGCTGCCCCTTGCGCAACAGGCTGCGGCGCGCGGCAAAGTCGACGATGAGGCGATCGACAGTGATCCGCGCCACCGGCGAGACCTCCACGACCCTTGCGGGCATGCGGTGCGGCAGGGCGGAAAGCAGTTTGCGCGTATAGGGATGCTTCGGCGCACGCAGCAGATCCCGGGTATCTCCCTGCTCGACGATTTCGCCCTGCGACATGACGACAACGCGGTCCGAATATTTTGCCACCATCGCCAGATCGTGGCTGATCATGAGAACCGCCGTGTTGTTCTCGCGTGTGAGGTCAACCATCAGTTCGAGCACATCGCGCTGGACCACCGCATCCAATGCCGTGGTTGGCTCGTCGGCAATCAGCAAGGCCGGTTTGAGCAGCATCACGGCAGCCAGCATGATGCGCTGGCGCATGCCGCCGGAAAAATGATGCGGCATAGCTGCAAGCGCCGTCTGCGGATCATTCAAGCCAACCCGGGCCAGCATGTCGACAATCAGCCTATGACGCTCCCGTCCCGTCAGCCGCCGGTGCAGCCGCAGGCCCTCTTCCAGCTGGCGGCCGATCGTCATCGATGGATTGAGCGATGTCATCGGCTCCTGGAAAACCATGCCAATCCGGGCGCCACGCAACGCCTGCAGCGCGCGCTTTTGCATGCTGCCGATTTCCCGTCCTTCGAAACATATCGTTCCGGCGGTACGCTGCACCGCTGGGGGATTGAGGGCAATGACCGCGCGGGCAGCCATCGACTTTCCGGAACCGGACTCGCCGACAATTCCGACGATTTCACCCGCTTTGACATTGAAGCTGATGGTCTTGAGTATCTGAATTCCCGTTCGTGCCACCTCAAGGGAAAGGCCGCGCACATCGAGCAGTGGTGTGTTCTCCTGCATCGTCAGCCCCTCATCCTTGGATCGAGTTTGTCACGCAGAGCGTCACCAAGCAGATTGATCCCGAGCAAGGTCAGCGAGATGCAGAGACCCGGAAATATGGCCAGCCACACCGCCTGGGATATGAAGGGGCGTCCGCTCGCAAGCATGTTGCCCCATGTCGGCGCGGGCGGCGGCACGCCGAGGCCGAGGAAGCTGAGCGCGCTTTCGGCAAGCAGCACCCAGCCGAACATCGACGTGGCGAGGACCGTAAGCGGTGCGACACAGTTGGGCAGTATGTGGCGGCCCATCGTATAGGCGTTCGAGTTGCCCATGACACGCGAGGCTTCGATGAACTCCCGCTCGCGCAGTGACAGCACGTTGCCGCGGACAATCCGCACGACAGTCGGGGTATAGGCGAGGCCAAGCGCCAGAATGATGCCATACTTGTTCGCCCCGACAATCGCGAGCAGCCCGAGCGCCAAGAGGATGCCCGGGAAGGCGAGCAGCGCGTCATTGAAGGTCATGACGATCCGATCGACCCAGCCGCGGAAATAGCCCGTCAATATCCCGATCAGGGTGCCGGCGGTTACGGCGAGCGCCACGGTGAGCAGGCTTATCCAGAAACTGGTCGCAGCACCGGCCAGCAGCCGGCTGAGCACATCGCGGCCGAACTCATCCGTTCCCAGCCAGTGGGCGGCGCTTGGCCCGGCAAGTTTGAGCTTGAAGTTGAGGCCGAGCGGATCATAGGGCGTCCATACCGCCCCCATGAATGCCCCGGCCAGCAATGTTCCAATCAGTGCGCTTCCAAGGAGCGCATTGGGAGCGAGATTTCTCATTCGGCAGTCACCCTCGGATCAAATAGGGGATAGAGCAGATCGACAATGAGGTTCACCAGCACGTACACCGTTGCAATGAGCAGAAGGCAGCCCTGGATCACCGGATAGTCCCTGGCGAAAATGGCATCGACAAGCAAACGTCCGAGACCGGGTATGGTGAACACCGTTTCAACCACGGCGATACCACCGAGCAGATTGCCGAGGACGATGCCGATCAGGGTCCAGGTCGGGCCAAAGGCATTCTTGAACGCGTGCCGCCAGAGGACCGCGGATTCCGACAGGCCCTTGGCCCGGGCGTGGGTGATGTAATCCAGCTGCATGACTTCCAGCGTCGAGGCGCGCGCCATGCGCAGGATCACGCCGATCTCGTGCAGGAAGAGCGTTACCACCGGCAGGATGATATAGAGCAATCCCTGCGGAAGGTTCTGGGACATGGAGACATAACCCAGCACCGGAAGCCAGCCCAGCTTCAGCCCGAAGAACAACAGCAGGAGCAGCCCCATCCAGAACGCGGGGATGGAGAGCAGGATGGTTGCGCCGCCGACCAGCGCCACGTCCGTCATGCTGTTTTGTCGCCAGGCGGCAATCATTCCTGCAGGCACGGCAACGATGCTCGCCAGGAAAACTGCGATCAGGACGATTTCCGCACTGATGCGCAAACGCGCCAATATCAGCGGCAAAACCTCCTGCTGGTTGGTGATCGACCGGCCAAAGTCGCCGTGCAGCAGATTGCCGAGCCAGATTGTGAACTGGGCCGGAATGCTTTGGTCGAGCCCCAGCCTGGCGCGCAGGTCCGCAAGACTCGCCGGATCCGCCAGGTCACCCAGCATCAGCGATGCCGGATCACCGGGAATGAGGCGGATGAGAAAGAACACGGACACCGCCACGATGAACAATGTCGGGATCGCAGTGCCAACGCGGGTAATGGCGAACTTCAGCATGCTGACCTCTCGGGCTTACGGGAACACAGCGTCTACTGCTCGAGACCGAGCTCCCAAAGCCGGAGTTTTGCCTGCCAGACAGGTATGCCCTTCAAGCGCTTGCTGTTGACGGTTTCACCCGTGCCATTGCAGTAAATGATCAGGGGAACATCATGCAGCAGCTTTTTGTGAAGCTCGTCGAAGATGACCTGCCGCTGCGCCTGATCGGATACTTCCATGGCTTTGGCAATCAGCGCCAGCGCCTCCGGATTGTCCCAGACCTTCCGCGGCTGTTTGTCCTTGGGCCCGGCGAACTGCTCGAAACTCAGAGCCGGATCGAGACGCGCGGAATAGGAGAAGGACATCATCTGGTATTTACCGGAATTGTAGCGGTCGAGCTGGGTTGACCAGTCGAGGACCTCAATGCGGGCGTTGATGCCGACGGCCTGAAGCATGGCCTGTGCCACCACCGCCGCATCGAAACTCGGTGCGGTGGGACGCTTGTTGGCGATGATGTTGATTTCCTCGCCCTTGTAGCCGGCTTTGGCGAGCAGGTCCGCCACCTTTGCCGGATCAGGGGCAAAGGCTTCTTTCTGGATCTCGCTGTAGTAGCGCGAGCCGGGGAAGATCGCGGAATTGTTGGGGCGGCCGGTTCCGTTGGTCGCCTGCGCGACGAGGGTGGGAAGATCGAGCGCCGCGGCGATGGCTTGCCGCATCTCCACCTTGGAAAGCAGCGGATCTTTGGTCTGCATCAGGAATGTATGCTTGGACGCTTCCGCTCCCGTCGTTACGGTGAAATTCGCATTGGCTGAAAACTCCGGAATGTCGGTGCTCAGAACCGATGCGACATCCAGCGCGCCGGACAATAGACCGGCTTTCACCGTCGCCGGATCGGGTACGACAAGGAATTTGATTTCCTTGATCAGCGGGCGCTTGGAGCCGACATAGCCATCGGCCTTGTCTACGCCCGGCGAAACATAGTTTTCAAAGGCGTCGAGGGTGATGTATTCCCCGCGCTTCCAGTTGCCGAACTTGTATGGCCCGGTGCCGATGGGCTTGTCCCAGCTGCCATCGGCCTTGACCGACGCCTTCTGCAGGACAGCGGTCATCCCGCAATCCGTGCGCGCCAGCGTATCGAGAAAAATCGCGCTCGGGTGATTGATCTTCATGACCACGGTTTGCGGATCGGGTGTCGTGACGGCGTCCACCTTGAGGCCATTGCGGCCGTCGAATTCCGGCAGGCAGCGCCACTCGGTCTTTGGGTCCATGTAACGGGTCCAGCTCCACAGCACGTCGGCAGCGGTCAACGGCTCTCCATTATGAAAGGTAACGCCGGACCTGAGCTTGAACGTGTAGGTCAGCCCATCCGGCGAAAGCTCGAAGCTCTGCGCAAGCAGCGGTCCAACGGAGCCGTCTTCTTTATAGCCAACGAGACCCTCCACCGTGTGCAGGACCTCCGCATCCGTATAGTCGTCGCGGTTGACGCCGGGATTGGAACTGCGGATGTCAGCCGGAATTGCCGCGGTAATCGACTGGGCGGCGGCAGGCGCCGCGATCAGCCCCAATGCCAATGACATCAAAATAGCATTCTTCATATTCTGAACCCCATTATTCATTCGGGCTTAGGTGCCCGTTGGTTGAAGAAGGAAAGATTTCCGCCCCTTAAGCGGCCGCGACTTGAACCGGGTCCGACCGAAGGCTGTAACGGGTGAAGTTGCGGTTGATGGCCGGCAGGCAGGCAACCTCCATGGTGCCGCTGGCGGGATGCATGATGACCATGGCAACCGTGGCCGAGAGGTTCCCTTCGGTGTTCAATCTCGGCGGCCTGCAAACGGCATAGGGCGTCAGGAAGTCATCGAAGAACGCGCGCTTCATATCGGCAATACCGAGTTTTTCCCCGGCTTCCTCCAGTATCTTGCGCACGCGCCAGTCACGGTACGGGCTTTCCGGCACATGCGGCAGTCCTGTGTCCCGGAGTTTTGAAAGTGCCACGGGGCTCACCCAATGGTTGGCGTGAACAACCAACCCATTGGCCGGTAGTATATTGAATACCTCATCCGGCGCGCACTCAAGGTCGATTGCAAAACCCGCGCCGGTCGAAAGGATCATGTTGTTGGAGCAGGCCTTCGGCGTTCCCGCCACCGCCCGCATCGCAAGGGCGAAATGCTCCTGCTCCAAAGCCTTGCGCCGGATCAGCGCCAGGGGGACGCCCTGCTGCCGGTAGTCGCGATCGGATTCAAGATAGTTTGCGGTGATGCAGACGCCGGCGCTGTTCATGCCGTTCCGCGCAAGACCGCCCGCTTCGACGAATGTCAGGAAATCCGGGCCGTCCTCCTGCAGAACCCGCAAGACGATGGCCGTCTCGGCGCACTCCGTCTTCCAGTCCCAGTTCTGGCCGTGAATAAGAGTGCCGTCCAGGCTTCTCTCGGGAAGAATGACCGCGCCGGTGCACCCATCATCGATCTCATCTTCCTCGTCCAGCGGCGCGTTCTTTTCCAGACGCGCCTTGGCGATGACTTCGGTGCGCGCATTGATCATGACGATATCGTCGAAAGCAACGCCAGCGCCCTCGGCGATGCCTCGCATCTCCTCGATGTAATGCGCACCGAAATTCGCGATTTCCCCGGCAAACTCCTCGATAAGCCGCGTCTTTTCGGATGCGCTGTAGCCCAGCTTGGCAAGCTGGTCGCCATACAGCGCAACGCTTTTTTTCACGCGCTCGGGCACCGCAGCACCGTATTGGCGCCCGCGCTCAAACGGCGCCCCGGAGACGGTTACGAAGGGAAAGGATGTCGGATATGAACTCATCGCTGCGCCTTATAGTGTATTTTGTTTAATTTACGTACACTTTAGTACGTAATGATTGCGTGTCAATTGGCTTTTATGCAAAAATAAGCCTCATAGGATATGGAGCTAGGATTGACCGTCAGTGACCTGCAAATAGAAATCGCCCGCCAGATCGTTTCCTTGGCCTCGTCGGAGCGCTGGCCTGTCGGGGAGCGCGTATCGGATTTTGCTTTGGCCAGAAGGCTGGGGGTCTCACGATCGCCGATCCGCTCGGCCCTTGCCTTGCTGGCGAGCCGCGGCGTTCTGGCTCATGCGCCCGGCCGGGGCTATGTCCTGGCTCTCCTGCCTGATGGCAACGGCGATATCGATGGTATCGCGCCCCCGTCGGAGCTGGAAGACATCCACAAACGGCTGATGGCTGACCGGGCGACGGGCGCAATACCGATGGAGGTATCAGAGACGCTGCTGGCGGAGCGTTACAGCTCCACACGCGGAACCATTCGCAAAGTCCTGCTGCGGTTTGCCGCCGAAGGCCTGGTCCAGCGCCAGAGGGGCCACGGCTGGGCCTTTGCCGAAAGCCTCGATACCGACCAGGTGGAGGAGGAAAGCTATCAGTTCCGCATGATCCTGGAATGCGGCGCCCTGCGGCATCCGGGCTTCAAGGTGGACAAGGACCATCTTGCTTCCATCCGCGCCGCGCAGGCGGATATCATGCGCATCCCGCCCGCATCGGTTCAGCGGGATCAGTGGTTTAACGTCAATGCGTCGTTCCACGAAGCCCTGGCGGTCTGGTCGGGCAATCGCTTTCTCGTTCAGGCCGTTCGCCAGCAAAACAGCCTGCGGCGCATTACCGAATATGCCTATTTCGAAAGGCTCCCGCACGAACGCATCCGTCAGGTCTGCATCGAACACATTGCCATTCTCGACGCCCTGTCCGAGAACGACGTGATCTTTGCCGAGGCCCTTTTGCGCCGTCACATCGAAGGCGCAAGCCGCTATGAGGTGGAATGACCGGATGTGGGACTTACAAGTCTCGGGTCATAATCAACCTGTTCCTGCCGTGATTCCCAAAAAAACAACCATAACTAGAAATAAAGACTTCAGACGATAGAAACTGCCGACATATTCGCGTATTGCAGACAGCGATAAATATGTGCGGGGGTGCATCCAATGAATGAAGCCATTCGGGAACTTTTGGCTAAGGTAGGCGGTTTGCCGGTCGCGGTCGATCAGATCAGCGATGAAGAAGACCTATACAATGCGGGGTTGTCCTCGTTCGCCTCTGTCCAGCTGATGCTGGGCATTGAGGACACATTCGATATCGAATTTTCGGACCAGTTCCTCAACCGCAAATCCTTTGCCAGCATCAAGGCTATCGAACGGACAGTGGAAGCGATCCTCAAGAACAATGAGGACGCCTGATGAACGCCGGCGCCGGTAACAGTCTGCAGCAGCGCGCGTCGCGCGTTGCCGCCATCGCCGCCCAGTTCGCCGACAATGTCGATACCGAAGCACGCTTTCCGCGCGAAGCCATCAATGCGATGAAGGCCGAGCATCTGCTGGGTATCCAAGTTCCCACCGATCTTGGCGGCGAAGCGGCGCAGGTCGAGCAGATTGCGGAAATATGTTCCATTATCGGACAGTCCTGTGCTGCCAGCGCGATGATTTTCGCGATGCACCACATCAAGCTGTCGAGCCTTGTCGAACATGGCCAATCCGCGAAATGGCACCGGGCCTTCATGCACCGGGTTGCGGCCGAACAGCTGCTGCTGGCGTCTGCAACCACCGAAGGCGGCATTGGCGGGGATTTGCGCAACAGCCTATGCGCCATCGAAATTGACGGCGATACCTGCCGCCTCGAAAAGAACGCGACAGTCATTTCCTACGGCACCGAAGCCGATGCGATCCTGATCACGTCCCGCTCGGGCGCGGAGGCCGCATCTTCCGACCAGGTCATGACCGTTTTTGTCAGGGATCAGTATACGCTGGAGAAGACAAACGGCTGGGATACCCTCGGCATGCGCGGCACCTGCTCGGAAGGCTTTGTTTTTCGGGGAACCGGCAATGCCGAACAGATCCTGCCCCACCCTTTCGCGGAAATCGCGGCGCAGTCCATGCTGGCCATGGCACATCTCCTCTGGAGCGCGCTCTGGTACGGCATTGCAGTCGATGCCGTAACCCGGGCCCAATCCTTCGTCAGGGCGGCAGCCAAGCGTACGCCCGGCGTTCAACAGCCGGGAGCATTGCGCGTCGCCGAAGCGTCGAACATGCTGCAGATGCTGAAGTCCGAAATCGTCGCCTGCCTCAATACCTACCGGCATGCCAAGGACGACAGCGACAAGCTCGCCTCGATGGGCTTTGCCATCACGATGAACAACCTCAAGGTTGGCGCATCGCAATCCATTCTGCAGATCATCAATCATGCCATGCTCGTCTGCGGCATCATGGGTTACAAGAACGGAACACCCTACAGCCTCGGCCGGCATTTGCGCGATGCCAATTCGGCACAGCTCATGGTCTCCAATGAGCGCATTCTTGGCAACACGGCCACGATGCTGCTCATCCATAAACAGAACACCAGTCTCTTGGGGTAACACGGCATGGACGCTCAAATATCTTTTCTCGACCGCCTGTTTTCGGCTGGTCTCCTGCTCGATACCGGCGTTGACGGTCTTTATGGACGCAGCGGCCGTTTCGAGGACGTCATTGCCGCGTTCGAGCGGCTGATTGACCGCACCGGCGGCAGCGATGGTGCCGAAGTCATCCGCTTCCCGCCCGGAATGAACCGGGCCATCTTCGAAAAAAGCGGCTACATGAAGAGTTTTCCGCAATTGGCCGGAACCATCCACAGTTTCTGCGGATGCGAGCTTGATCATGTCAATCTCATCCAGTGCATGGATGCCGGCAAAGACTGGACGAAGGAACAGCAAGCGACCGACATCGTGCTGACGCCGGCCGCCTGCTATCCGCTCTACCCCGTCGTTGCCCAGCGCGGCGACCTGCCGGCCGATGGCGGGCTGTTCGACCTGCAATCCTATTGCTTCCGGCACGAACCGTCGAAAGACCCGGCGCGCCAGCAGATGTTCCGCATGCGTGAATATGTCCGCATGGGCAAGGCCGATGACGTGACGGAGTTCCGCCAGCTCTGGATCGAGCGCGGCACGGACATCATGCAGCGGGTGGGCCTTCCCGTTCACATCGACGTTGCCAACGATCCGTTCTTTGGCCGCGCCGGGCGCATGCTGGTCAACAATCAGCGCGATCAGAACCTGAAATTCGAACTGCTTATCCCGATCACATCGACCGAAAACCCGACCGCCTGCATGAGCTTCAACTATCATCAGGATCATTTCGGCACGAAATGGGGCATTCAATTCGCCGATGGCACGACCGCCCATACCGCCTGTGTCGGATTTGGCCTGGAGCGGATTGCCCTTGCCCTGTTCCACCACCATGGCCTCAACATCGAAGCCTGGCCGGAACAGGTTCGCCAGGAATTGTGGGGCTGACCGGCGGCATGCAAGCTGTTTTCCCCCATATCGATCCGCAGACCTACCGGCCGCATGCCCTGCATGCGCAGGATCGGATCTGGCCGGAGACCAACTGCTACGTTGATCTGTGGATCGAGGTTCTTGCCGCACAGAACCTGCCGCCGGAAGCAATGCTGGGCTTCACCTTGAACCAGGACTTTGAAGGCGATCAGTTCACGTTTTTCAAGGTGCCGCTGGAGGATCTGGAGACGCTTTATGGCATTCGCGTCGGCGAGCTTGCCATCTTTGACACGGTGGAAAGCCACGTGGCCGCGCAGATGGCACGGAGCCGCCTCACCCTCGTGGAGATGGACAGCTATTTCATGCCGGACACCCATGGGGTGGGCTACCGCAGCGAGCACGGCAAGACGACGGTCGCCATCAACCGCATGGATACGCAAAACCGCAGCCTCGATTATTTCCACAATGGCGGCTTCTTCCGCCTGGACGGCGACGATTTTGACGGCCTGTTCCAGCGTCATCTGACTGATGAGGACATGCCGTTCCTGCCCTATACGGAATTTGCAAAATTCCCGGACCAGCCAGCCGATGCCGCGTCCATACGCGCGAAATCCGCACGTCTGCTGCCCGGCCATTTCGCCCGCCGGCCCGCAGCAAATCCCATTCGCGCGTTCATGGATGTGTTTCCGCTGCAGGCCGAGGCCGTGGCGGAACGGCCCTTTGCGTTCTTCCATAAATACGCCTTCAACACGATGCGCCAGTTGGGCGCCAACTTCGAGCTTGCCGCCAGCCATCTCACATGGCTGCGCCCGGATGGGGCCTTTGCGGCGGCGGCAAAGGATGCGATCCGCATTGCCGAGGTCGCCAAGGCGGCGCAGTTCCAGCTTGCCCGTGCCGTCACGCGCAAAAAATTTGCCCCGCTGGCCGATGCACTCCTTCCCGCCGCCGATGCATGGGACAGCATGATGGATATTCTGGCTTCGGAACTCGGCCATCCCAAAGTGCACGCCGCTGCCGAAAGCCGCGTGGACGCCTGACGCGGATGGAGAGCGTGCCGCTGCCGATCAGCAACAAGGGTGGTCAACTTCTCGGCGATGCGTGGCACCTCATCCTGACGGCATCGGGCGAGGCATCCGGACCGGATCAGTTGCGCCGCGAAGGCGCTTTGCCCAATATTCCGGTACCCGGCACAGTGGCGGAAGCCCTGGAACAGGCCGGCCGGTTTGAACGTGGCGCTCCCTTTCCGCTCAATCAACAGGACGCCTGGTATATCAGGGCGTTCGGCAACGAACCGGCGGGAACGGCCATTCTCCGTTTCGAAGGGCTGGCGACAATCGCTGAAGTCTATTGGAACGGCAGCCGCATTCTGCAGTCCGGCAATATGTTCCTGTCGTCGGACGTCACAGTTGAATTGACCGGCAGGGACGAGCTCGCCATGTGTTTTCGCGCATTGGCGCCTCTTCTCAACCGGAAGGGGCCGCGCGCACGCTGGCGCACGCAACTGATGAACGAACAGGGCCTGCGTCTGCTGCGGACCACGCCTCTGGGCTACATGCCCGGCTGGTGTCCCGAAATTCATCCGGCAGGTCCATGGCGCCCGGTAAGGCTGTTGCGGCCGGGCTCCGAGCCGATAGCGGATATTGACATCCACAGCGAATTGACCGGCGGTGGCGACGGCGTTCTCCGCGTGAGCTTTGCCTGGTCTGGCCCGTTTGAACACCCCGTGGTGGAATGTGCCGGCTGCAGCAGCGAAGCCGTTCTGAACGATGACGGCCGCTGGCATGCGCGTCTTGATTTACCGGGTGTGACCCAGTGGTGGCCCCACACGCACGGTTCGCCGGTCCTGCATGACGTCGTGCTCCGTGCCGGGCATGAAACATATCGGGTGGGGCGCACCGGCTTCAGGAGCCTGGAGATCGACCGGGGTGAGGACAGCCAGGGCTTTGCCTTGATCGTCAACGGCAGGCGCATTTTCTGCCGGGGCGCGGTCTGGAGCTCCGCCGACATTGTCCGCCTGCCGGGCAAGCGCGAGGATTACGCAGTCTGGCTGCGCCTTGCCGCGGAAGCCGGAATGAACATGATCCGTATCAGCGGCATAACGGTCTACGAAAGCAATGATTTCTTCGATCTGTGCGACGAGCTCGGCATCCTGGTCTGGCAGGATTTCATGTTCGCCAATTTCGATTATCCCGTGAAGGATGCGGAGTTTTCAGCGCAGGTCGACGCGGAAGCCCGGCAATTGCTCAAGCGAACACGCGCGGCCCCATCCCTGGCGGTCCTGTGCGGTGGCAGCGAACTCTACCAGCAGGGCTCCATGCTGGGCCTGCCGGAAACCGTTTGGAAAGGGCCGCTGACCGAGGAAATCCTGCCGTCCCTGTCACGCAGTCTGCGTCCCGACGTACCCTACGTCGCCAATTCGCCATGCGATGGTGCACTGCCCTTTATCGCCAATGCCGGCGTCAGCCACTATTACGGCGTCAGTGCCTATTGCCGCCCGCTGGAGGATGCGCGCCGCGCCAATGTCCGCTTCGCCACGGAATGCCTGGCGTTTTCCAACGTTCCGGAAGCCCGCACATTGACAGCGCACCTGAACGTGCCTGCGGTCCACCATCCCCGCTGGAAGGCAAGGGTACCCCGCGACAACGGTGTATCCTGGGACTTCGAGGATGTGCGGGAGGCCTATCTCGCCATGCTGTACGGCTTCGACCCGACGACACTGCGCCGCGAAGACATGCCGTCCTACCTGCACCTGTCCCGGGCGGTAACGGCCGAAGTGATGGAAGCCACCTTTGCCGAATGGCGGCGGCCGGGAAGCAACTGCTGGGGCGGGCTTGTCTGGATGCTGCAGGATCTTTTGCCAGGTGCGGGCTGGGGCGTCATCGACAGCACGGGTGAGCCGAAGGCCGCATGGTACGGCTTGAAACGTGCCTGGCGCGCCGTCAATCTCACCCTCACCGATGAGGGCGTTAATGGTCTTGCGCTTCACATCGTCAATGAACGGCCAAAGAGCTTGGCAGCTTTCGTCGAAGTCACGTGCCTGCGCGCCGGGAGGCAGCCCGTCGTGTCGGGCCGCCGTGATCTGACACTCGAACCGGGCCAGCAATTGACGCTGGCGGCGACGGATCTGTTCGGTGCCTTCTTTGACACAACCTATGCCTATCGCTTTGGCCCGGTTTCCCATGATGTGACCGTCGCCCGCTTGAAAGAACCGCAGTCCGGCAGGGTTCTCGCCGAGGCTTTCCATTTTCCGCAAGGCCGGACGAAAGCCTTCCATGAGGCGGCAGTGGAAACCGCCCTTACCCTGGAGGGGAATGTCTGGTTCCTTGAGCTGACCACGCCCGTGCTCGCCCAGTCAGTCCATGTGGATATCGAGGGATACCGCCCCGATGACAACTGGTTTCATCTGGCGCCTGGCGAGACCAAGCGGCTCGAATTGATCCCGCGGGACGGCACCGCGCTTTCAACCCGCCCAGCCGGCGAAATCCGCATTGCCGGAAGTCCTCGCACCGTCTGGTTTGAGTGATCGTCAGCCCGGAAAACGCACCGCCATCCGTTCGAGCGCGTCAATATAGATATCGCGGGCGTGTTGCGGTGTGAGATTGTGATCCGCATCGGCGATCTTCTTGACCGACACATTGGGATACCCGGCAATCCTGCCTTCCCGCGCATCGAAATAGTAGCCGAAATATTCAAGTCCGGGATCCCGGTAGCTGTAGAGCAGTTCAACGGGACTCTGCCTCTCCTTCAACACGCCGAATGCCTTGTAGACGGCCCGGCCTTCTGTCGTCCGGCCGCGAAGCAGATGCCGCGCCCGTTTGGCAATGCGCCGGCCCATTCCTCCGGCAACGTTTCGGGCAATGCCGACAAAATCCAGTTCGCCGCGGACGAGACGTTTGAATGTCGAGGCGCGCAAGAGCCGGCTGCCATATTCTTCCAGGGTCCGGCTGCCTTCACGCACGGCCTCATCGACCGAACGTCCCGGTTCCCAGTAAAAGGTAATGGGATTGACGAGGACCGCACCGGACAGCCGCGGATCGGCAACGATGTTCTGAAATCCGAGATAAGCGCCGCTGCAACGGCCCGCAGCGATGATTGCCGCAGTGCCAAGACTGTTGAGGAAAGACAACGCTTCGGCAACGTCAGCATTCTGCGCATCATGATAAAGTACCTGATCCGGAATACCCGGCACCGGCGGACTATCGGACGCATTGGCCGTATCAAACCGGAGCGAGGCGACGCCGCGCCGTGCCAGCGCGCGCGCTATGGTGGCAATCGTGCGTCCCCATCCCGCATGCCGGTCATAGGCAGAGGTCAGGAACAGCACCGTCGCCCCGCGCCGTGTACCTTGCGGCTCGCACAGCACGCCATAGAGCCGGTCACCGCAGCCGAAGCGCAGCGGGGTTTCCGCAAAACCATCGCCCTGCAACGTCCCGGCTTTCACGTCCTCAACGACAAGTGCACGGGCTTCGATGGGCGGGAAGCGTCCTGCAACACCGGCAGCCCAATCGACAATGCGGTCGGCAACGGCGAGCGGAAGCTGCGAGACGACAGGATTGGAAACGAGTTTATCATAGTTGGGGTAGGCCTCGGGCACCGCGTCAAGGCCGAGCCGCGTGTGATGCGCCGCGCACTCAGGGTAGTCGGGGCGGGCCAACCGGGGCAAGACCAGACATTGCGCTGCAATCTTGCTGCCAAGTGTCATCAGGTTTGCCCGGCGCAATCCTTCCGCCACTTCGGTGGGCAGTTTCAACGAGGCAATCGACACGCCAGTCTTGTCGCGCTGGGCTTCCGGCAAGCCAAGGTCGGCGTCAACCATGCCGGACCAGATTGATAGTTCACGCGTATAGTGTCGGCCAGAAACAACCGGCGCCATGAACGCAATCGCTTCAAGCCCGTCCATCCGAGCCGCTGCATCGGCGGCGATAACGCAACCCAATCCCTGGCTCAGAACGATGATGCGCTGGCAGCCCGAGAGGTCCTTCAACAGCCCCGCCCCGGCCACAAGCGCGTCACTCCAGACCGCCAGTCCCCTGGAAAAGTCGCCATCATCCAGCGCGTCACCGGTTCCCGGCCAATCGAAACGGAAGGACGGGATGCCCTTCTCAGCCAGTTTCTCCGCAATGATGCGCCAGAATTTGCGGGTGCACAGTTCTTCCAGCCCCCACGGGCTGGCGAAAAGCACCGCCGTACTGCCCGGATGATCCGCATCAGCCCTTTGAAAAAGTCCAATCGTCCGATTGAAAACAACAGGCTGCGCCGCCGCCCGCCCCCCTATCCTTATTGCGTCCGCAAGTTCCCCGGACTGGATATGGATTTCCTTGTTCATGGTCCGCCTCGCCCCCGATGCTGAAGGAACTGCTCTAGCAGAGGAACAGGGGCAATGGCCACCGGCCCTTTCCATCCCGGTTACCAAACGCATAAGAATTCGACCTGCTGCACGGGAGAGCCAACAGCCGTAGTGACAATCGGCCGGAGTCTCCATTAACATCGTGCTGGATTACCTTGGGGTGGCCAATGGTTGAATCAGATCGTTTTCCTGCTTCGCACCGGACGCCGCTGACCCGTATATCGACATCGCGGGAGAAAAGCATGGCCTCTTATAAATATGGAAAGTACCTGCTGAGATACGAG
Organism: uncultured Phyllobacterium sp.; assembly: GCF_902479695.1. Taxonomy (NCBI): domain Bacteria; kingdom Pseudomonadati; phylum Pseudomonadota; class Alphaproteobacteria; order Hyphomicrobiales; family Phyllobacteriaceae; genus Phyllobacterium; species uncultured Phyllobacterium sp. The sequence goes on from NZ_CABSQF010000048.1 coordinate 25,628, forward strand.
AGCGATCAGTTTGACAAAGAATTCGAGCCCGGATCGATCCCCTACAATTCCGGCATATACCGCTGCAAAAACTGCGGTGAGGAAATAGCTGCAACAGAAGGCGTACCGCTGCCGGCTCAACACCGGCACTCAAATAACCTGCCAATCGTCTGGCAATTGCTCGTCTATGCGGCTCCGAGAGACTGAATATCCGGACATTACAAGAGCCGGCGGCGTTCCCATTACATGGGCGCCCGAGGGCAGCAGAGGCCTTTCACAACAATGGGTGTTCCACAGCCAAGCGGCCCGGATTTGCAAATTGGAAGCCTAAGCGCTTTTCAATTTCGCCGAATGCGGCCATAGTTGCGGCGTTCGAATTGGAGGATTAAATGAAAAAAATTCTGATCACGGCAACAATAATCTTTGCTGCTCTTGGGTCAGCGGCACAGGCTGACGGAACTCTGGACAAGATCAAGTCCTCTGGCACCATCACGCAGGGTGTACGGGAGTCATCCGGATTGGCCTATACGCTCGGCAATGGCGTCTACACCGGCTATCACTACGATGTCTGCCAGAATATCATTGCGGACATCAAGAAGAAGCTTGGGCTTGAAAAGCTGGACATCCGGTATCAGCCCGTCACATCGCAGAACCGTGTGCCTCTGGTCCAGAACGGCACCGTCGATCTCGAATGTGGCTCAACAACGAACAACACCGCACGCGCAAAGGACGTTGCATTTGCCGATACCGTGTATGTCGAGGAAGTGAAAATTGCGGTCCGTGCCAACTCCAACATCAGCAAGCTGGAAGATCTGAACGGCAAGAACGTGGCGACCACGACCGGCACCACCTCCGTGCAGACCCTGCGCAAAAACAAGCGCGGCAAAGACATTACCTTCAACGAGGTCTATGGCAAGGATCACGCTGACAGCTTCCTGCTCCTGCAGAGCGGCCGCGCCGATGCCTTCGTGATGGACGCCTCGATCCTCGCGGCCAATATTGCCCGGGCACAAAAGCCGAGCGATTTCAAGGTTCTGCCGGAAGTCCTGTCCGTTGAACCGATCGCCATCATGATCCGCAAGGACGACCCCGAGTTCAAGAAGGCGGTCGATGAAAGCATTGTGGAACAGATCAAGGCAGGCACCATCGCCAAGCTCTACGACAAGTGGTTCATGCAGCCCATTCCGCCGAACAATGTTTCGCTGAACATGCCGGCCTCGGAAGCAACCAAGGAAGCCTGGGCCAATCCGAACGACAAGCCGACCGAGGACTATAAGCAACCCGGCCAATAGGTTTGAGCTTACCAGGGCCGGGAAACGCGCAGTACCGGCCCTGTTGATGCAACACGTGCGGGTGGGCGAGATATGATGGCGTATTGGCAGAACGTATGGGATCGCTGGCAGTTTCTTTGGGATGACCGGGGTGACGGCGTCACCTACTTTCAATGGATGCTGTCGGCTTGGGGCTACACGGTTGCCGTGGCCGCCACCTCGCTCGTGATCGCTCTGGTGTTCGGCATCGTCATTGGCACGTTGCGCACGCTGTCCGGACACCGGGTCATCTCCGCCTTCGCGGCGGGATGGGTTGAGCTTTTCCGCAATATTCCCATCCTCGTCCAGCTCTTCATCTGGTTCTTCGTGATTTCCGAACTCGTTCCGGGCATGCGGAGCGTGCCGGGCTTCGTTTTGGCCTGCTGTGCGCTCGGCTTCTTCACCTCCGCCCGTATCGCCGAACAGATACGCGCCGGTATCCAGGCTTTGCCGACAGGCCAGCGTAACGCCGCCTATGCTGTCGGCTTCACCCAGTTTCAGACCTACCGCTATGTGATCCTGCCGCAGACCTTCCGCATCATCATCCCGCCGCTGACCAGCGAAGCGATGAATATCGTCAAGAACTCGTCAGTCGCCTTTGCGGTATCGATTCCCGAACTGATCAGCTTCGCCATGCAGACACAGGAAGAGACGTCGCGCGGGGTCGAGGTCTATCTGGCGGCCACGGTCCTCTATGCGGTGACCGCGCTGGTGGTCAACCGGGTCATGGCCTTCATGGAACGGCGGATGCGCATACCCGGCCTGACGGTCCAGACGCAGGGAGCGCACTGATGGCTACGCTCGACTTTTCGTTCTATACATGGGCCAATATCAGCAATTATCTGCTCAGCGGCCTCTATTTCAGCGTCTCGCTCACGATTGCCGCCACCATTGGCGGCATTGCCCTCGGCACCGTCATTGCCCTGATGCGCCTGTCCAACGTCAAGCCGCTGGAATATATCGCCACGTGGTATGTCAATGTGTTTCGCAGCGTGCCGCTGGTGATGGTGATCCTCTGGTTTTTCCTGCTGGTGCCATCCGGCTTTTACGACCTGTTCCCGGGTGGAAGCGGCCAGAAATACCGGGCCGAGATTTGCGCCCTGATAACCTTCATTGTCTTTGAAGCCGCCTTCTTCAGCGAGATCGTGCGCGCCGGCATCCAATCCCTGCCGCGCGGCCAGACGAATGCGGGGCAGGCTCTCGGCATGACCTATGCGCAGAACATGCGCTACATCATCCTGCCCCAGGCGATCCGCAACATGCTGCCGGTCTTCCTGACCCAGACCATCGTGCTGTTCCAGGATACCTCGCTGGTCTATGCCATCGGCGCCTACGACATCCTCAAGGGTTTCGAAATCATGGGCAATACGTTTGGCCGGCGGATCGAAACCTATCTCCTCGCTGCCGTGGTCTATTTCGTCATCTCCTTTTTCTTGTCCATGCTCGTCAAGAAACTGAACCAGAAAATCCGCATCGTGCGCTGAACTGAAGGACGCAATCGCAATGATCGAAATGAAAAGCGTTTCCAAATGGTATGGCACGACTCAGGTCCTCAACGACTGCTCGGTCAAGATCAACAAGGGAGAGGTCGTCGTCGTTTGCGGGCCGTCCGGCTCAGGCAAATCCACACTGATCAAGACCATCAACGCGCTTGAACCAATCCAGAAGGGCGAAATCTGGATCGACGGCGTCGCCGTTCACGACAAGGCCACCGACCTGCCGAAATTGAGAAGCCGCGTCGGGATGGTCTTCCAGCACTTCGAACTGTTTCCGCATCTGTCGGTCACGGACAATCTCATCATTGCCCAGATAAAGGTGCTTGGTCGCCGGCGCGACGAGGCCAAGAAACGCGGCCTGCAAATGCTGGAGCGCGTCGGGCTCATCGATCATCAGCACAAATTCCCCGGCCAGCTTTCCGGCGGCCAGCAGCAGCGCGTGGCCATCGCCCGCGCGCTCTCCATGGATCCGATCATCATGCTTTTCGACGAGCCGACATCGGCGCTTGATCCGGAGATGGTGGGCGAGGTGCTGGACGTCATGGTCGGCCTAGCCTCCGAAGGCATGACCATGATGGTGGTGACGCATGAAATGGGTTTTGCCCGGAAAGTCTCCAACCGCGTCATTTTCATGGATGTTGGCGGCCGCATTCTCGAGGATACAACCAAGGACGAGTTCTTCGGCAAGATCGAGGACCGTCAGCCCCGCACGCGCGAATTTCTCAACAAGATTCTGCAGTATTGAGGTCGCGGCAGGGGCGACAGTCCCCGCTTTGTTCAGGCCGTCACTGGGCGCCGACCGGGCGTGGCGGATAGATGGCCTGCACCTGCGTGGACCTGGGCGTACCGGATATCGCACCTGTCGTCATACCCGACGTGCCGGGGTGGGTTTTTCCGGCAATCAGCATATCTTCGTGCACCCAGCCGATCATGTCGGTAGCGGGAATCACGATATGATGCCATTTGCCGGTTTTGCCATAGGAGCGCATTTCGCGTCCCTTTTCCACGGTACCCGCCGGTTCGGATTTATCCCACGCATTGCGCCGCAAGGTCAGCCTTTCCCGCGCATACACCACCGATGGCGTCATGTTGGGCATGTTGATCCCGCGTGGCAGGTGAATACCCGTCCGCTCCGCAGGACCAACGGCCAAGGCCGGGCGCTGCAATGGTTGCGGCTGCTGTAATGCTGCCCGCTGCAGCGGCGTGGGCACCGCGGGATTCGGCTGTGCGCCGACGGGAATGGAGGGGCGCGGGATCGGAGCATTGAAAGCGGCAGCCGGAATGTTCTCCTGGCGCGGCGCGGCTTTCACTGTCTGTTTCACATCTGCCTCTGGCTTTGCGGCGGCTGATCGACTGGTCTGTGCCGCTGGACGTTCAAACCATCCGGCGAAGGCTTTGAGCGGGCCTTTGTGCTGCGTCGCCGACCATATGCTCAATGCGCCAACGCCGACAATCACGGCAAGAGCCAGGATTATACCCGTCGAGGACCCGCCCGATGCGGAGCGCGGCGATGACCGCTTCGGCGAACGTGACGGTGAACGGGTGCTGCGCTTTCTCTTGGCCATATAAATCCTGCCCTCTTCGGCCCAGTCGCGGTTGGGCCAGATCAACATCGGGTTTGACAACGTTCCTGAGCGTCGAATCGCGATGTCAGCCAGCCTGACAGGGCTTCCTTGGTATTTCGTTACCGGGCAGCAAGGACATGGTACATCAGCAGCTTGAGGGATACGGTTGCTGGCGTCGCGGACGATTTTCATCCCGTTATGCCGAGCCCGATACTATGCCGAACCCGTTCCCTAAAGCCCAAGATTTCCAGTATGACTTCAGCCCTGTGTACTTTGCACACAGATACGTGTACAAAGCACGCATGACCATGGACCGGATCTTTGCGGCAGCCAAAGCCGTGCTCGAACAAGACGGAATCGCGGGACTCACCATCCGCAAGGTGGCGCAGAGCGCGCAGATGTCGACGATGGCGATGTACCGCCACTTCGCCGACAAGAACGCTCTGCTGAACGCTTTGATGGCGGACGGACTTCGGGCCTGGGAAGAGCGCGCGCGCGCCATCGGCACATCCGATCCGATGGAATGGCTGGAGGAGCTCGGCGAAGCTTACTTGGACTTCGCCATCACGGAACCCCACCGGTTCGACGCGGCATTCTTCCTGCCCGCTCCCGAGGCGCGCCGCTTTCCAGACGATTTTGCGGCCGGCCGCTCGCCCGTATTGACCATGGCCATGAAGCGCATCGAAGAGGTGCAGGCAGAGGGACGCATCGGGGACACGCCCGCGCTCGAAATCGCCTTGGCGCTCGCGGCGCTCGGTCAAGGCCTCGTCTCGATGCATCGCGCCAACCGCTTTTCGAGCGAGACGCAGTTCAAAGCGCTCTACCGCACGGCCCTTCACCAATGTCTCGCTTCATTCGAATCTGCTCGGAGAACAAGATGATCGCCGGCCTCGCTGCGCTGCTGAGCGGCGCGATGTTCTACCTGTCACAGGGCTTCGACGACGTATGGATGCTGGCTTGGTTCGCACCGGTACCGCTCCTGTGGCTGGCCTACGGAAAGCAGCCGATGTGGCAGGTGATGGCGGCGAGCGCGGCCGCGATCCTGGCAAGCGGCGGCTACATATTGCAACTGCCTTACATACCGCCGCTCTTCATAATCGTGCCGGTGCTGCTGCTTTACGTTGGCATGTTTTGCGCCGCCGTCTGGTTCGCGCGCTTTGTACACCTCTGGGCGCATCCGTTCGCCACACTCTTCGCGTTTCCAGCATGGTGGACGGCATTCGAACTCCTGAGCCAGCTTCCATCGCCGAACGGCACCTACGGCTCGTTTGCCTACAGCACGATGTCAGCGCCCATCCTGATCCAGAGCGCTTCGCTCTTGGGAATGTACGCCGTCACGTTCCTCATTTGCCTCTTCGCCAACACCGTTGCCTTGGCGCTGCGCGCCAGGCGGGAGGCCATCGCCGCCATCACTCTGGGCGTTGCGATCTGCGCGGCGAACTTGGCGTTCGGGTTCGCGCGTCTGGCCCAGCCACAGCCGTCCACCGTCCGGGTGGCAGGCATCGTCGATGAGTCGATTGTAGCGAACGTCTGGCGCGCGCATGCTTTGCCGGAGGATCTTGCGGTGACGACAGCCTACGCCCAGGAAATCCGTGAAGCGGCTCGCCAGGGCGCCCGTTTCATCGTGACGTCGGAAGGCGGCATGGCTTCGATCCCTGAGGCGCAGTCGGCCATCATCGCGCCGCTTGCGTCCGCGTCCAGGGAAACAGGAGTACGGATCATTGCCGGCTTCCATTCTGACCACCCGCCAGCCGACTTCGCGCTTGCATTCGACCCCACGGGACCGATGCAGCGCTATGACAAGCGGCATCCCGTGCCGGAGCTTGAAGAGCGCTACGTGCCCGGTCACGCCTCCGGGTCTCTGGCCGACGGATTCGCGATGGAGATCTGCAAAGACATGGATTTCCCCAGCACCATTCGCTCCGATGCCGTGAACGGAGCCCGGCTGGCAGGTGTGCCGGCGGGCGACTTCGGCATCGACGGCTGGCAACATGGGCGAATGGCCATCATGCGCGGCGTCGAAGACGGATTTTCCATGATGCGTCCCGCGCACCATGGCCTGGTGATCGCCAGCGATGCGCAAGGCCGTGTCATCGCCATGAAGGAGGATGCGCCGACGGGCCTGACCATGGTGGTCACGGACCTTCCGCTCGGGCCCGGGCCGACGCTTTACACGCGGATCGGCGATCTCTTCGCGTGGCTGTGCCTCGCCTCAACACTTTCGATCGCCATTCTCTCGATGTTGAAACGTCGGCGCGCAGTCGCCGCTGCCCCTGCGCAGTCCTGATGCCGCCGCCGGTTGCGCGAGGTTCGATATCCGAACCGACCCTTAAACTTGCTGGTCCGCGACGATCAGGCAGCGGCCACTGTTAAGAAAGCAATAGTCATGCGTGTCTCCGCCAAGTTGCAGTTGCGGAGACAGACCATTATGCCAAGCTTCAATCCTTGATTACCGGAAATCTCGGGTTTTAGGGAATGGGCTCGGGATAAGTACTATATCTGCGCTTCGATGGCGGCCTTGTCTATCACCGACCATACCAGACTGATTTTTCCGTCGCGAAACTGGTAGAATACATTTTCGCTGAAGGACACTTTCCTCCCATTGATGGGAAGACCAAAGAAATTCCCTTTTGGCGTCACGTTAAACAGGAGGCGGGCAGCAATGTAGGATTGGTCGGAAATCAGCAGATCAATATTGAAATACAGGTCCGGAATTTCCACAAAGTCGTTCTCCAGCAGCCCTCGATACCCTGTCAACCCGATCAGCTTTCCGTTGTAGCGCACGTCCTCCTGAACGAACGTTCCGAGGTTCGGCCAATCCTGTGCATTCAAGCAGGAAATATAGGCGTTGTAGATTTCCGCGAGGTTTGTCTCAGTCATGACAACTGCTCCTTGGCTGCCGGTGAAGTTCAGGACGAGGCGAATACGTGCATCGGTCACCGCATTAAGACTCAACCTATTGCGGCATGCCAACACTTATCCAGATCAGGTTCGACTAGCTATATCCAACGTTCACATCCGTTGGCCTTGAGGGATCAGGCAAATTGATGGGACAATTGAAACCAGAATGCCAGCGCCTCAGATTAACTTCTTGCGGCAGCAACTTTCTCATCATGCCGATGATCATCGGCTTATTCTGTAAAGCAACTGGACAAATCGCGATAATTTCAATCTATTAGACCGAAGATCCAAATTGAATCAGTGTTATTGCAGGGGGATTGAGCAATGAACATGAGAAGCTTTCTCACACTACTTGTTTTTTGTTCCACGATAATATTCTCGGCAGGTTCTGCTCTTGCTGATGTCGCCTATACAACCGGAAATGTTAATCTTCGCACCGGTCCGGCAACACATTACACCCGCGTTGGTACTCTGGCTGCGGGAATACGCGTGAATGTTCTGGCTTGCCAGTCAAACTGGTGCCGGATCGGACGGCAGGGCATCCGGGGATGGGTGTCAGCCAACTATCTCGATCGCGTGGCCGTTCACAGGCCCGCCATTGTGGTTCGGCCGACGATTGTTGTGCGGCCCCCCTATTATCACGGCCACCGCCCGCCGCCGCGGCCCCACCGCCCTCGCCCGAATTGCAAGATCGCGCCAGGATTCTCTTGCCGGTGAAATCTCGCCATTG
>NZ_CABSQF010000049.1:0-33301 GCF_902479695.1 uncultured Phyllobacterium sp.
AAAACCCTTCAAGCTGGCCATCGTCGCCATCATGCGCAAACTCATCGTCACCCTCAACGCCATGATCAAAAACGATCAGGACTGGCAACCCGAAACACAATCTTAAACACAGTTGCTCACCATGAGGGAGAGTGAGGCTGCAAGGCTAATCGGAAACATTGCTGATGCGATTTACCTGCATTGCAGAATACAGCTCCCTGCAATCCTTCATCTCCCTCATGGTGAGCTTGTCGAACCACGCGCCCTGCTTTTGCAGGTTGCTGTCTCGGAACCCTCCGGTATTACGGGCGTTTTCCCTGTACGAAACTGACAGGGAGAAAGACAATGCCTGCAAAATCCCAGGCGCAGCAGAAAGCTGCAGGGGCCGCCTTGTCGGCCAAGCGCGGTGAGACCAAGAAAAGCGACCTCAAGGGTGCATCGAAGAGCATGTATGAATCGATGAGCGAAAAGCAGCTGGAAGAATTTGCCGAGACGGCGCGTAAAGGTCTGCCCGAGAAGGTCAAGCCAAAGACATGACATGGCGGCGCATCTGCCGCTACTGGCAGATGCGCGCCTTGCATGCCTTGCCGTGGCAGCCGAGATCAAGATGCAGATTGCCCTGATGCGCAGCGTCACCCTCCGGCCCGATCACCGTCATGAACCGCTCGCAACTCGTCTTGTGGATCGAGCGCCAGAAGTCCTGCTCTTCCGGCGTGCCTTTCCAGCCGGAGCCGAGTTCCGTGGTTTTGCCGTTGGTGAACTTGAATGAAACGATATCGAGCGCATTGGCAAAAGCGTGTTCCGATACGCGGCCGTTATTGCCGTTGTTGACCTTGCGGCACTGGTAGTCGGAACCGGTTGCAATGCTTGCGATCCCGGCGCCGAAGGATGCCTGCGCGGCTTTCTCCACATCGCCGATCCAACCGGCGAGCGTTCCGGCCATGGTGCAGTTGGTGGTGATGGGCGCGGCAAACTTTACAGGATTCTCCTTGCCGATGGCGGTGATCTTGAGCGGCGAGCGTTCGCCGCATGTGCCTTCGGCAAGCGGCGGGACAATTTCACCCTGGACATCGCCGTTCATCAGCGCGGGACAGGCATTCTGGTATACGCGGTCGGGAGACGTTGCGGGATCGGCTTTCTCCGCCGTGTCCTCGTCATCCGGCTTTGAATCAGCCTTGGCATCCGCCGGACGATCCGGGCCGAACTGTTCCGCCGGTCTCACCTCGGGCTTTTCTTCCGGTTTGGGCGTTTCTTGTGCAGGTTCGCTGCCCGGTTTGCTTTGCGGGACCGGTGGTACAACGGGTAGCGCGGGCCGGCTGGTCGCATTGTGATGCCGCCGCTGGCGCGCATCGGCAATGTCAGCCGTGCCGAGCAAAGCCGTTGTTGCAAAACATGCGGTGAGGGATAAAAGGATCAATGTCGAGCAGTGCGACTGCTGTAAGGATAGGGTCATTTCCGGCTCTACTCCTGTTAAGCGTCTAGCCTAACGTCTGATGCGCCGGATCGGTTTCAAACTTTATAAACCCGTGAAATGCGCCGTCTCGCTTGACATCGCGAAACCTTCACACTAGAAGCCACCCCAGCGCAGGGCTTAACAGCTCTGCGTTTCATTTGACGTGTCCCGTGAGTGATTTCGCAAAGCGTGCGTGAATCATTCTGTCAGTCTTCAAAAACAGGAGGCAGAGGAGGGCGCGTTTCCTTGAATCGGGGCGCAAGCTTCGATTTGTGTTTGGTTGAAAGGAAATGCGATGAGCAAGCGCGAATCGTCCAAGTATAAAATTGATCGCCGTATGGGCGAAAACATCTGGGGCCGTCCGAAGTCCCCGGTTAACCGTCGTGAATATGGTCCCGGCCAGCACGGTCAGCGCCGCAAGAGCAAGCTTTCCGATTTCGGCGTACAGCTGCGCGCCAAGCAGAAGCTCAAGGGCTTCTACGGCGACATCTCGGAAAAGCAGTTCCGCAAGACCTACGAAGAAGCCGCCCGCCGCAAGGGCGATACCGGCGAACAGCTGATCGGCCTGCTCGAGTCGCGCCTGGATGCAGTGGTGTACCGCGCCAAGTTCGTTCCGACGATCTTCGCTGCGCGCCAGTTCGTCAACCACGGCCACGTCAACGTCAACGGCCGCCGCGTCAACATCCAGTCCTACATCTGCAAGGCAGGTGACGTGATTGAAGTGCGCGAAAAGTCGAAGCAGCTCGTGATCGTTCTGGAAGCCGTTCAGCTTGCTGAGCGTGACGTTCCTGAATATCTCGAAGTTGATCACAACAAGATGGTTGCCAAGTACACCCGCGTTCCGGCCTTCTCCGATGTGCCATACGCCGTACAGATGGAACCGAACCTGGTTGTCGAATTCTATTCGCGGTAACGCATAACCCCAAAAATCTTCTTGAATTTTTGGAAAGGATTATGCGTCACTCATGTTGGTACTGCGTCCTTTATGCGTCCAATAGGACGCATGGCGCAGTACGCAGTTCTGAGTTTAAGAAAAGCCGCCCCGAGAAATCCGGGCGGCTTTTTTTGTCTTATCCCTTGCCGGAGCGCGCATGACCGATCTTCAGGATGTCGTCGACAGTGTCTATCAGGATCTTGCCAGCCGCATCGGCGAAGGCAAGCTGGCGGATTATATTCCGGAACTGGCCACGGTCGATCCGAAACAGTTCGGGCTGGCCCTGTGCACCGTCGATGGTCAGGTGCATACAGCAGGCGATGCCGACACGTCCTTTTCCATCCAGAGTATTTCCAAGGTGTTCACGCTGACGCTGGCGCTCGGCAAGATCGGCGACGGGTTGTGGAAGCGCGTTGGCCGCGAGCCCTCGGGCAATGCCTTCAATTCCATCGTCCAGCTGGAGCAGGAGAAGGGCAAGCCGCGCAATCCGTTCATCAATGCCGGAGCGATCGCCGTGGCCGATGTCGTCCTGGCCGGGCACCTGCCGAAGGAGGCAATCGGCGAAATCGTCCAGTTCATCCGCTATCTCGCCGATGACGAGACCATCGCCATCGACCACGATGTGGCGCGGTCGGAGACCAATACGGGTTATCGCAACGTGGCGCTGGCCAATTTCATGCGCTCCTTCGGCAATCTCAACCATCCGGCCGAACACGTGCTTGGCGTCTACTTCCATCACTGCGCCATCGCCATGTCCTGCCGGCAACTGGCCCATGCGGGGCTGTATCTGGCCTCGGCGGGCCGCAATCCGCTGAGCGGCGGCAGTGTTGTGTCATCCGGCCGGGCACGCCGCATCAATGCGCTGATGCTGATGTGCGGGCACTATGACGGCTCGGGCGATTTCGCCTATCGCGTCGGCCTGCCCGGCAAGAGCGGCGTTGGCGGCGGTATTCTCGCCATTGCGCCCGGCAAGGCATCGATTGCCGCCTGGTCGCCGGGGCTGAACGAAAACGGCAATTCGCTGCTTGGTTCGGCTGCACTGGAGCTGCTGGCGCAAAGGACCGGCTGGTCGGTGTTCGGGCAGTAATTTCATAAATTTGCACGACCAACGTGCGTGGTTCGACAAGCTCACCATGAGGAAGATGGAGGACTGCAGGGAGTCAAGCTCTGCAGCGTTGGTGATTATCTTTGCAATCCTCACTCTCCCTCATGGTGAGCTTGTCGAACCACGCACAAGGGTGATGCAACAACAGGCTTCAACTTAACTTCAGGCTTGGCATGCGGCGAAACATTGCTTGCGTTCGGACTTTGGCCAAGGCAATGAAGGCGCCAGAGGTGTTACGATGACCATTCACGATCAGGAATTGACCGATGCCGCCGGTTGCCACCCGATGTTTCTCGCGGTGCCGTCCAATGTCGAGTTCAACAAGCTGCGCAAGCGCCTGTTGCGCAATACGCGGCAGGCCATCGACGATTTCGCCATGGTCAAGCCGGGCGAGCGCTGGCTGATCGGGCTTTCCGGCGGCAAGGATTCCTACGGGCTCCTGGCATTGCTGCTTGATCTGAAATGGCGGGGCCTGCTGCCGGTCGAACTGCTTGCCTGCAATCTCGATCAGGGACAGCCGAATTTCCCCAAGCATATCCTGCCGGATTTCCTTGCGAAGAACGGCATCGAGCACCGCATCGAGTACAAGGACACCTATTCCATCGTCACGGACAAGGTGCAGGAAAACCAGACCTATTGCTCGCTTTGTTCGCGTCTGCGGCGCGGCCATCTCTACCGTGTGGCGCGGGAAGAGGGCTGTTCGGCGCTGGTGCTCGGCCATCACCGCGAGGACATTCTCGAAACCTTCTTCATGAACCTCTTCCATGGCGGCAGGCTGGCAGCGATGCCGCCGAAGCTCCTGAATGATGAGGGCGATGTCATGGTGCTGCGGCCGCTGAGCTACTGCGCCGAGGACGACCTGGCAAAATTTGCCGCCGCGATGCAGTTTCCGATCATCCCCTGCGATCTCTGCGGCAGTCAGGACGGCCTGCAGCGCAACATGATGAAGGCAATGCTGACCGATATTGAAAAGCGCATGCCGGGCCGCAAGGAAATCATGATCCGCGCGCTTGCCAATACGCGACCGAGCCATCTTCTCGACCGGAGCATCTTTGACTTTGCCGGTCTTGCCACACACGGAGCCGAAGCCAGTGCAGTTTAATGACAATGACATCGATTGGTTGAGTGATCTGCTTGCCGCCGTTGCGGTTCAGGAAATCATGCCGCGCTTTCGCCAGCTCGGCACCGGCGATATCAAGCAGAAGACCTCGGCGCTCGATCTGGTGACGGAAGCCGACACCAGCGCCGAACGGGTGATCACGGCGCGGCTGCGCGAGCGTTACCCCGATGCCTTCGTGCTGGGCGAAGAAGCCTGCGAACTCGACGCTTCGTTGCTCGGCAAGCTGAAGGACGCGCCGCTGGCTTTCATCATCGACCCGGTCGACGGCACCTATAATTTTGCCACCGGCGTGCCACTGTTCGGCGTGATGCTTGCGGTCGTGGTCAATGGCGAGACGGTGGCCGGGATCATTCATGATCCCGTCGGCAAGGACTGGATCATCGGCGTCAAAGGGGCGGGGAGCCACATCCGCTCGGCCTTCAATGTCAGGCAGAAAGTGTCTGTCGCGCCGCCAGCAGCGATCAGCGAGATGCTGGGTGCCATTTCATGGCAGTTCCTGGCCGATCCTCTGCGGTCGACGCTGGCGCGCAACCATGCCAAGTGCAAGGCATCGTTCGGTTTCCGCTGTGCCGCGCATGAATACCGGCTGATTGCCTCGGGCAATGCGCATTTCGCCATCTTCAACAAGTTGATGCCATGGGATCATCTGGCCGGTGTTCTCATCCATCAGGAAGCGGGCGGCCATGCGGCCCGCTTCGATGGTTCTGCCTATCTCCCGAGGCATCTCGACGGCGGCCTGCTGATTGCGCCCGACAAGGCGAACTGGCAGGATTTGCGCCAGACTCTTTGGTCTGAATAATCCGCGGATCTAAACCCGCGGATTATGGGGATGGAAGAGCTTGCCCTTCTCGGCAATCAGCACGAACATCAGGCCGATCACCGAAACAACGAAGAAGCCCAGGACGAGCGGCAGGGTTGTCCCGTCATAGGACTGGCCGATGATGGCGCCGATGGCGCCGCCGCCTGCCGTTCCCATAAACCCAAGCACTGACGACGCCGTGCCGGCGACATGGCCGAGCGGCTCCATGGCAAGCGCATTGAAGTTCGAGCCGATCCAGCCGAACTGGAACATCGCCATGGCGAAGAGCAGGAGGTAGATTGGGAACGGTGTCGGATGCGGACCGAATATGGTCAAGAGCAGCCAGACCGTGTTGATCATCAGGAAGCCCATCAGCGCGCCGTGCGACAGGCGGCGCATGCCAAACCGGCCGACAAAGCGCGAGTTCACGAAGGACGAGAACGCCATCATGATGGCAATCGACGAAAACGCCACCGGGAACCAGATGCCGAGATCATAGATGCCGATATAGATCTGCTGGGCCGAGTTGATGAAACCGAACAGCGAGCCGAACAGGAAGGCGCTGGCCAGCGTATAGCAAAGCGCCACCCGGTTGGTCAGAACGATCTTGAAGCCCTGCGCAACCGATGCCAGCGTAAACGGACGCCGGTCGGCGGGATCAAAGGTTTCCGGCAGGCGGAAATACATCCAGACGGTCACAGCAGCCGCCACGACAGCCATGAACATGAAGATCAGGTGCCAGTCGCCGAACAGCATGACGGCCTGACCCGTGCCCGGTGCGATAACCGGTACGATCATGAACACCATCATGATCAGCGACATGACTTCGGCCATCTGCCGCCCGCCATAGACGTCACGGACGATGGAAATGGTGATGACGCGGGTGGCGGCCGAACCGATACCCTGGATCAGGCGGAAGAGGAGCAGGGAGGCAAAGCTTGGCACGAAGGCCGCGCTGGCTGCGGCGATGACGTAGACAACCAGACCGAACAGAAGCGGCTTGCGGCGGCCGAAACGATCGGACAGCGGGCCATAGAACAGCTGCGATACCGAGAAGCCGAGCAGATAGGCTGAAATCACGTATTGCCGGTGGTTTTCATTTGTCACACCAAGGCTCGCGCCGATCTGCTGCAAGCCGGGCAGCATGATGTCGATGGCAAGCGCGTTGATCGCCATGAGCATGGCCATCATTCCGATGAATTCGACCTTGCCCATGCCCATCAGGCGCGGCGCTGTCGTTTGTGTGGTGGTATCCATTATGAGACCTGCAAAACAAAGACAAAGGCGTCGGAATAGCCGACGCCTTGAGAATAAGATTCCGGATTTCCCCGGAACCGATTGAAACTGTTGCGTAGTCAGGCCGCCTTGGTGGCGATGCCTTTTTCGCTGAGCAGCGTTTGTAGCTCGCCTGCCTGGAACATTTCACGGATGATATCACAACCGCCGACGAATTCGCCCTTCACATAAAGCTGCGGGATGGTCGGCCAGTTGGAATAATCCTTGATACCCTGACGCAGTTCATTGGATGTCAGAATATTCACGCCTTTGTAATCGACGCCGATGTAGTCAAGAATTTGCACGACCTGGCCCGAAAAGCCGCACTGCGGAAAGCCCGGCGTTCCCTTCATGAAAAGGACGACGTCGTTGCTCTTGACCTCATTGTCGATAAATTCATTGATACCGCTCATTTCGGCAACCTTTCATACCAAATGACAACGAATCGTCATCAATGGTCCAAATTGATCTCGTTTAAACAAATAGCGCTTCAAATCTGGCAAAACAAGGCTGGTCACTGTGTCATCTCGTATCATTATAGCGGTCAGCTTCGTCGTTCTGGCAATTTTGGGAGGAATTTTCTGGTTCATGCGCCCGGTATCGCCGCCCAAGCCTGCCCCCAACCCGCCAATCAATATCTCCGATGGCGATCTGCCCGACATTTGCCGGAAGATGACCTTCGAGGATGTCGATTCCATCGTCTGCGAGATCGACCTGCGCTCGCATCGCATCGATCTGGTGCGCACGGGTGCCGACGGCGAACCCTACGGATCGCTGAAGACATTCATGGAATCCCGTCTGCTGGACACACGCCCGATCCTTGCGATGAATGCAGGCATGTATGAAAAGGACCTTTCTCCGGTCGGCCTCTATGTCGAGGACGGCAAAGAGACATCGGAACTGCAGACCGATGACGGCGACGGCAATTTCTACATGAAGCCGAACGGGGTTTTCTTCATCGGGAAGGACGGTTCCGCCGGCATTCTGGAAACAGCGGCGTTTGATGCCGCAAAGCCCGATGTCCGCATAGCCACCCAGTCGGGGCCAATGCTGGTCATCAACGGGCAGGTGCATCCGCGGTTCGAGCCGAACGGAACATCACGCCTGATCCGCAACGCCGTCGGCGTTCGCGACGCCAACACGGTTATTCTGGCAATATCCATCGAGCCGGTGAGTCTGGGAAGTTTCGCCCGTCTATTCAGGGACGGGCTGAATTGCGCCAACGCGCTCTTTCTCGACGGTACGATCTCGGCCGTCGCCAATAACCGCAAAACCCTGATTGGCGGGATCGACCCCGTGGGGCCGATTCTCGCCGTATTCGCAAAGAAGTGATTATTCGAAGTGATTATTCCGGGGCGCTGGTCTGCAGGGCGAGGGCGTGCAGGACGCCCCCCATATTGCCCTTGAGCGCATCATAGACCATCTGGTGCTGCTGAACGCGCGACTTGCCGCGAAAACTCTCGGCGACGACTTCCGCGGCATAGTGATCACCATCGCCTGCCAGATCGCGAATGGTCACCTGCGCGTCAGGAATCGCGTCCTTGATCATTTTCTCGATGTCGCGCGCGTCCATAGCCATGTTCTGTCTCCCAAACTTTCGCCTGTCCTTTACCGGGACAGGATCATGCAGCCTGTGTTTCTTCGCCGTCCTGACCGCTCATATAGTCAGGGAACCACGATTCGTGTGCTTTTGTCAGGTCTGCTACTGATATGGAGGCGAGGCCCTCGATCGTCAATGTGCTGCCGCCGACAGTGCCCAGCTTGCGGAACGGAACGCCCGACCCCTCGGCATTGAGCGTGATGAAATTGGCCATGTCAGGCGCAACGGCAATGAGATAACGCGCCTGATCTTCACCAAAAAGCAGGGCATGTGCCGGGCCTTCACCGACGGTGACCTTGGCGCCCTTGGTGGAAGCCATGCACATCTCGGCGAGCGCGATGCCAAGCCCGCCATCGGACAGGTCATGACAAGCGGTGATCTGGCCGTTGCGGATGGCGGAGCGGACAAAATTGCCGTTGCGCTTCTCGATGTTGAGGTCGACCGGCGGGGGCGGGCCGTCGGCACGGCCATGCAGGTCGCGCAGGTAGACCGACTGGCCGAGATGCGTGCCGTCGCCGCCGATAAGGATCAGCACGTCACTCTCGTGCATGCCGCCGATCTTGGCTGTCTTGGACCAGTCGGGGATGAGGCCGACACCGGCAATGGTGGGCGTCGGCAGGATCGCCTGGCCATTGGTTTCGTTGTAGAGCGACACGTTGCCAGAAACAATGGGGAAGGCGAGCGCGCGGCAGGCATCGCCGATGCCGCCAATGGCCTTGACCAGCTGTCCCATGATTTCAGGACGTTCCGGATTGCCGAAATTGAGATTGTCGGTGGCAGCGAGCGGTTCAGCGCCGACAGCCGTCAGGTTGCGCCAGCATTCGGCGACAGCCTGCTTGCCGCCCTCATAGGGGTCGGCCTCGCAATAACGAGGGGTGACATCCGATGAGAAGGCAAGCGCCTTGCTGCGGTGACCCTCGACGCGCACGACGCCAGCATCGCCGCCGGGTACCTGCAGCGAGTTGCCCTGAATCAGTGTGTCATATTGTTCGTAAACCCAGCGGCGCGACGACAGATCGGGCGAACCGATCAGCTTCAGCAGTGCCACACCGTAATCGTCGACATCGGGAACGCTGGCAGCGGGCAGCGGTGCGTGCTTGCCGGGTTCCATCCATGGACGGTCATATTCGGGCGCCTGATCGCCAAGATCCTTGATCGGCAGATTGGCGACTTCCTCACCCTGATGGATGACGCGGAAGCGCAGATCGTCAGTCGTGTAACCAACGATGGCGAAGTCCAGACCCCATTTCTTGAAGATCGCCTGGGCTTCCGCTTCCTTTTCCGGACGCAGAACCATGAGCATGCGCTCCTGGCTTTCCGACAGCATCATTTCATAGGCGGTCATGCGCTCTTCGCGCACCGGCACGTCATCGAGGTTCAGCCGGATGCCGAGATTACCCTTGGCGCCCATTTCCACGGCGGAGCAGGTAAGACCCGCAGCGCCCATGTCCTGAATGGCGATGACGGCACCCGATGCCATCAGTTCCAGCGAGGCTTCAAGCAGGCATTTTTCCGTGAAGGGATCGCCGACCTGAACGGTCGGGCGTTTCTCTTCGATAGATTCATCGAATTCCGCCGATGCCATGGTGGCACCGCCAACGCCATCGCGGCCGGTCTTGGCACCGAGATAGACAACGGGAAGGCCGACGCCCTTGGCTTCGGACAGGAAGATCGCATTGGTCTTGGCAAGGCCGGCGGCAAAAGCGTTGACGAGGATGTTGCCGTTGTAGCGGGCATCGAAATTGACTTCACCGCCGACTGTGGGAACGCCGAAGGAATTGCCGTAACCGCCGACACCTTCGACGACACCTGAGACGAGGTGGCGTGTCTTGGGGTGTGACGGTGCGCCGAAGCGCAGCGCATTCATGGCCGCGATCGGCCGGGCACCCATGGTGAACACATCGCGCAGGATACCGCCGACACCGGTCGCCGCACCCTGATAGGGCTCGATATAGGACGGGTGGTTGTGGCTCTCCATCTTGAAGACAACGCAGTCGCCATCACCGATATCGACAACACCGGCGTTTTCGCCGGGACCCTGAATGACCTGCGGTCCGGTTGTCGGCAGGGTACGCAGCCATTTCTTCGAGGATTTGTAGGAGCAATGCTCGTTCCACATGGCCGAGAAGATGCCGAGCTCGGTAAAGCTGGGTTCACGTCCGATCAGGTCGAGAATGCGTTGATATTCGTCCGGCTTGAGCCCGTGCGAAGCAACGAGTTCCGGCGTGATCTGGATTGTGTTGGAGAGAACCATCGGTAATACCAATTCCATTGCGCTTTTCTTGGGTTCTCTTAGAGCAATTTGCGCGGGGAATACACCGTCTAAGGCGGAAAAATTGTCGCTTGCCGCGTTTCGTCAATAGGTGGTGTCGGATGGCAAATCGTATCAGCCTTGCATGGCGCTTGGTACGTGGTTCGACAAGCTCACCATGAGGGACGTGGTTTGGCTGCAATGCCAATCGCAAAGGGTGTAGAATAATAACTCCTTGCAATCCTGACCCTCCCTCATGGTGAGCTTGTCGAACCACGCACAATGCTTCCGCAATAGCCTTCACAGCACTCACGAATAGCTGTCATAGCTCGCATTGTCGGTTTCCATCAGACGGCGCAGGATGGACAGGCCGTTTTCCACTTCACCGCGCGTTGCGGGTACCGAATAGCCAAACCGCACCCGGTGGAAGGTCTTTTCCGTCCGGCCCGGCTTGAATTCGTCCTCGTCGTCAATGAGGACGCCCTCATTGAGCGCCGCGCTCTTGAAGGTCGCCGACAGCCATGGTTCCGGCAGTTTCACCCAGATAAACGGCGAATAGGGATGCGAGTTGATATCGAAACCGGCAAAGATCGATCGCGCCAGTGCTTCCCGCTCGGTGGTTTCTTCCCGGACCTTGACCCGGATGGCGTCGGCCTCGCCGGAATTGACCAGCTGCGCCCCGAGTTCCGCCATGAGGAACGGCAAGCCGCCGGTGACCATCTTGTGGGCCGTCAGCACGCGCGATGCCAGATGTGGCGGGCAGGCAACCCAGCCGCCGCGCACACCCGCCGCCACGGGTTTCGACCGGCCGCCAATGTGGAAGGGCCGCCCCGGCGCCCGGTCGGCAAGCTTGACGTGGTCAAGGCAGAGCAGCGATCCGTAAATCTCATCCTCGATGATCCAGACATTGTAACGCCGGGCAATCTCGACAATGGCGCGGCGATGTTCCTCGGAGAGGGTTGTGGCCGTCGGATTCTGCAGCGACGGCATCAGAAACACCAGCTTCGGGTGCTGCTGGGCGCAGAGCCGTTCAAAGTCATCCGGTGTGGCGCTGCCGTTCTCGGTGTTCATGATGATGCTGCGCCGCCCCATCAGATTGACGCTGCGCGCGGCGGAACAATAGGTCAAGTCCTCGAAGGCGATACGGTCACCCGGTGCGGTAACCGCGGCAATGATCGCCAGAATGGCTGAATGCGCGCCGAGCGTCGGTACAATCGAAGCGGCATCGGGCCGCCATTCCGCCGACCCGAGCCAGCGGCTTCCCGCCAATTGCCATGACGGGGGCAGGGTACGGGAATAGCTGGCGATTTCGCCGGGATAGGACCGGGTGATATCCCGCAGAAAGCGATCCATCACAACCGATTGCCCGACATCGATTGCCGCCGTGCTGTCGAGCCGGATATTGCCGGGCGCAATGACGGCGCTGCGCGTGCCGCCGAAGGGTTCGGAGTGCTGGGCGGGTGGAAGCTGGATCAGCTTCGTCTCCTTGTGGTCAATGACATAGGTGCCCCGACCCACTTCGCCGCTGACAAGACCGCGCTCGCGGATGAGATTGTACGCCCGACCGACCGTGCCGATTGTCACCCCGATATCGAAGGCAAGATTGCGCTGCGGAGGCAATTTCGTGCCCGGCGCAAGCACGCCGCCGGCAATGTCCGATTCAATCCGCTCCGCAAGCTGCAGATAGAGCGGGCCTTTGCCGTGTTTCAGTTCCGGAAGCCAATTTGTCATGGTGACAATTATGTATATTGCGATTCCAATTGAGTCAATCCATTACAATTGGCGATACAATTCGAGTCAATTCGGCTTGATAGGATGGATGTGATGAGTACAATTGGTGCAATTAGAAGAAGATCCGCCGGTGTAAGCGATGCAGGTGGCATTGCTTTGCCTAAATTGTCCCGGAGCAGGACGACAGTCCTGCATCAAATTCTGGGCTGGATGTTGCGTGCTGTCGCCAAACGGCGCACCCGCGTGCATTTGAGCGAACTCAGCGACGAGCAATTGCTGGATATCGGCGTATCGCCAGCGCAGGCACGGCAGGAATCCAAGCGGTTTTTCTGGGATTGAACATCCGGTGTGGCTGGCTGCTTCTTGAGTTGAGCAACCGCCGTCACTGCCAATGAGAATTACTGATACCCGCCCTCAGTAATATTGAATGAATCTTTTGTGATTTACCTATATATTACATATTCAATCGTTTCAGGGAGGCGCATATGGGTACGACTTTTGTAGAACCTAACCGTCCCGCTATCCGGGGGCTGACCTATGCTTCACAGCCGGACTTCCTGTCACAGTTTGCCGGCTGGGTGGAAAGCGCCCTGATGAAACGGCGCACGCGGCTTCAGCTCGGCAAACTGAGCGACGAAGGGCTCAAGGATCTTGCCTTGACCCGCGATCATGTCGAAGCCGATCTCGACCGTTATCTGTCGATGTGATGCCTCAAGCCGGTGCATAACCGCACCGGCTTGCGTTTCCATTTATCAGCCGCGCGCGGTGCAGGACGGTTGCCCTGCCGCCCAACGGCGTATGTCGGATTCAATGCGATTTCCCATGGAATGTCCCATCAGCGGGCCAAAGGCCTCAACCTTGGCCGGGTTGCCTTCCGCGTGGACGACCAGCAGCGGACGGCCGCCGGGATTGCCCGCCGGGACGACCAGGATGCGCGGGCGGCCGGAATAGGAATTCAGCTCCGGCGCGAGATGGTAGGGCTTGAACGCCGAATCCTTCGACTTGAACCAGCAATTATTGGCAGCAAGGGCCACCCTCTCCATGGTGGCGAGGGCGGCCTTGTCCGAACCGAAGGCCAGAGAGCCAGGCCCCGGCTTGCTGGGTGATTGGCATCCGGCGAGCGCCACGAGCGAAATCATCATGGCAACGCCAATCGTCTGCATTTTCATCCAGCTATCTCCAATGATACAAGGGCGGTTGATCAGCTTGCCTCAAGTTCCCCGAGGAACACTTTCAAGGCATCCGTCATCTCGAACCAGACCAGCGATAGCACCGGATCCTGAACAATCAGTTGCTCATAGGCATCGAATTTCGGAAATGGCTCGAGCAGGCGCGAGCGGCGCGTCATCACCCGGAAATGGTTGAACAGGAAGCGGATCGGCGTCAGCCAGGCATCCGCCATGGTCATCTGCTTGCCCAGCGCATAGGGGCCATCTCCCATGCGGTGTTCGATTTCACGCAAACCGGCTTCCAGCTGGGCAAAAAGCTTGGTGATCCGCGCATCGTCCTTGGATTTGGTGTGAACGAGCTCAAAAAGCTCCATGACCGGAACGAGGATTTCGAGCTCGGCGATACGGGCAGCCATGCGCACCACGGCGCGGTCACGCGAGTCCGCCGGCAACAGAACCGGTTCAGGAAAATGTTCTTCGAGATATTCGGAGATAACCGTGGCTTCGATGATGGTCAGGCCCGAGCCTGTAATCAGCACCGGAATACGGTTGAACGGGGAAATGCTGCGGAACTCTTCGGGTATCGGAAAACCCGGCGGCGGCGCTACGACCTTGATGGGTGCCTTTTTGTAATAGGCGATGCAACGAACAATCGAGGAGTAGGGGGAGAGCGGCCGCGAATACAG
Organism: uncultured Phyllobacterium sp.; assembly: GCF_902479695.1. Lineage (NCBI taxonomy): Bacteria > Pseudomonadati > Pseudomonadota > Alphaproteobacteria > Hyphomicrobiales > Phyllobacteriaceae > Phyllobacterium > uncultured Phyllobacterium sp. The sequence continues at coordinate 14,103 of NZ_CABSQF010000049.1, forward strand.
TTTCATTCTCAATTCCTCCGTTTGAGTGCCGTTCCGGCCCATGGCGGGCCGGAACGGCATTGCTCAAGCGTATAGAATTTTACTCAGGCGGCAATCCCAAGAATGCCCGCAAACAGGGCGCGGCCATCGGAGCCGCCATGGGCCGCTTCAATCAGGTTCTCCGGATGCGGCATCATACCGAGAACATTGCCTTTTTCGCTGATGATACCGGCGATGTCATTCATGGCGCCGTTCGGGTTTGTACCCTCCGCATAGCGGAAAACCACCTGGCCTTCGCCTTCGATGCGGGCCAAAGTCGTTTCGTCAGCGAAGAAATTGCCGTCATGATGGGCAACCGGGCAGCGAACGATCTGGCCATGCGAATAACCGCGGGTGAAGGCGGTGTTGGCATTGGTCACTTCCAGCTTCACTTCGCGGCAGACGAATTTCAGCGATGCGTTGCGCATCAGGGCGCCGGGCAGGAGGCCTGCTTCCTGCAAAATCTGGAAGCCGTTGCACACGCCCATGACCATGACGCCCTTGTCGGCCTTCTCGCGGATCGCCTGCATGACGGGCATGCGCGCGGCAATGGCGCCGCAGCGCAGATAGTCGCCATAGGAGAACCCGCCGGGAATGACGATCAGATCGACATCGGGAATTTCGGTGTCCGTCTGCCAGACCGTCTGCGGTGCCTGGCCGGAGATTTTCGTCAGCGCCGCAATCATGTCACGGTCGCGATTGAGGCCCGGGAGAAGAACGACAGCTGATTTCATTTTTTAAACAAGCTCCACCGCGTAATCTTCGATGACCGTATTGGCGAGCAGCTTTTCGCACATCGCCTTGACGTTGGCTTCGGCAACGGCGCGGTCCTTGGTGTCGATCTCCACATCAAAGATCTTGCCCTGGCGTACCGATGCAACGCCATCGAAACCAAGACTGCCCAGCGCGCCGACAATTGCCTTGCCCTGCGGGTCAAGAACGCCATTCTTCAAGGTTACAGTGACACGTGCCTTCATCGATCGTCTTCTCCGAGATTGTTCAATCAGCGATTATTTAACGAGAACCGGCCCGGTTGGCCGCAACTGTTCATTTTCATTCATGATGCCCAGACGGCGGGCGACTTCCTGATAGGCCTCGATCAGACCGCCCATATCACGACGGAACCGGTCCTTGTCCAGCTTTTCGCTGGTCTGGCTGTCCCACAGGCGGGCGGAATCGGGGGAAAACTCGTCGGCGACGACAATACGCATCATATCGCCTTCCCACAAACGGCCGCATTCGATCTTGAAATCGACGAGCTGGATACCAACGCCGAGGAACAGGCCGCTGAGGAAGTCGTTGACGCGAATGGCCAGTGCCATGATGTCATCGATTTCCTGGGGCGCAGCCCAGCCAAAGGCCGTGATGTGCTCTTCGGAGACCATCGGATCGTCCAGAACGTCGTTTTTGTAGTAAAATTCGATGATCGAGCGCGGCAGGACCGTGCCCTCTTCGATTCCAAGACGTTTTGCCAGCGAACCCGCCGCAATGTTGCGGACGACCACCTGCAGGGGAATGATTTCGACTTCCTTGATCAGCTGCTCACGCATGTTGAGGCGGCGGATGAAGTGCGTCGGAATACCCATGCGGTTGAGCTGGGTGAAAATGTACTCGGAAATCCGGTTGTTCAAAACACCTTTGCCATCAATGACTTCGTGCTTCTTTGGATGCAGCACGGTGGTGTCGTCTTTGAAATGTTGGACAAGCGTTCCTGGCTCGGGTCCTTCGTAAAGGATTTTGGCTTTGCCTTCGTAGACACGGCGGCGACGGTTCATTGCAGGTCTCTGGTATTGGAGTTATCGGTCGGCCTTGGTCACAGCCGTCATGTTGGCGCGCTAACTATCGTAAAAGCAAGCATTCTACAATGATACTTTATGTAGGTCCCCGGATTTATGGGTTATATGGGCTTTTTACGACAATGTGACCCATGTTTGCCTGAAGAGGTTCATTTCAGACTTCCGATTTCGTGCAGAATGGTTATATGAACCTAGGGTCAGGACTCGTTAATATGATCGAAATGGCGCCTGAAACGGCAAGAAGATGCGAGGAGAGGCGTGAAGGGCGGGGCTTTTCCCCCGGGCCGAGCGGTTCGACACTGCAGCTTGCAGCCGTTTCGGCGTCCGAAGGATATAGTCTTTTCGCCCGGCTACATCGTCGCAAAGGCTCGAGAATGGATAAACATTCCCATCGCCTTTGCTCCTCGTATCCGAACGAAAAGCCTCATACCATTTCGACCAGATTAATGAGTCCTGACCCTGAAAACCATGCCTATCAGGGACTTGCCCTAAAAACGCCAAGACCGGGGAGGCATCTTTCACCGGAATGACCAATTCATTTTGCGGGAGCAAGAGAGGATGACAATGGAAGATCGCGAAAATGCCTTTGAAAGCAAATATGCGCATGACGCGGAGGTTCGCTTTCGGGCAGAAGCACGGCGCAACAAGCTGATTGGCCTTTGGGCAGCGGAAAAGCTGGGCAAGACCGGCGAAGAAGCGGAAGCCTATGCGCTTGAAGTCATCAAGGCGGATTTCCAGGAAGCCGGTGATGACGACGTTTTCCGCAAGATCCGCGCCGATTTCGATGCGGCAGGTGTCGACAAATCCGACCACCGCATCCGCCGTACAATGGATGAAATGCTGGAAGAAGCCATCCGCCAGATCCAGGGATCCTGATCTGTCCTGATCGGTCTTCGTAAAAACCGCCCTTCCAGGGCGGTTTTTTGTTGGTGCTATTCCGTTGTTTTTGCTTCGCTCCCAATGGTCCTTTGATTCTGACATTTGCCTGAGTGGCTTGTATCAAAGGGGGGCAAATGTCAGAATCGGACCACAAGCCGAGTCGGCCATCAGCAACAATTTCCAGGAGAGATCATGTCGCTAGCATCACGTCTGAGGGCGGGAGAAACGGTTTTTTCCGCCTGGTGCAACCTGCCTCATCCGCTGGTCATGGAAACCCTGTGCCGGACGGATTTCACCGCCTTCATGCTCGACATGCAGCACGGCCCGTTCGATACGGAATCGGTTCTGCAAAGCATCGGTATCATCCAGGGCGCAGGCAAGCATACGGTGGTACGCATTCCCGTCGACCGGTTCGACATGGCAAGCCGGGCACTGGACTTCGGCGCCGAGGGCATTATCGCCCCGATGATCAATTCGGTTGAAGATGCGCGGCGTTTTGCTGCTTCCATGAAATACCCGCCGGTCGGCGAGCGGTCGTGGGGGCAGTTGCGCGGGCGTCCGGCAAGCTATGGCGCCAGCGGTTCCGGCGGCTATCTGACTGAGGTCAATGCCAAGACGCTGGCTTTCGCCATGATCGAGACACGCGCTGCCTTTGCCGCGCTGGACGGTATTCTGGCCATCGATGGTATCGACGGCGTTTTTGTCGGCCCTGCCGATTTCTCCATCGGCTGGAGCAACGGGGCCGAGGTGGATGCCGGGTCGCAGGCGATCATCGAGCCGCTGCGGGAAATCGCCGCCAAGGCACGCGCCGCAGGCAAGCTCTGCGGCATCTACGCGCCCAATGCCGAACTGGCAAAACGGTTCACCGGTCTCGGTTTCACCTATGTGCCGATCTCCGTCGACACGGCCTATCTGCAATTGGGTGTGCAGACATTGCTGGCAGCCGTTAGAGCATCGGGCGATAAATAAGACGTGTTCTGCCCGATGGAATTGGGCCAAATTCACCCGGCCCTTCGGGTTTCCGGCTGGCGGACACCCACTTTGTCAGGCAGCTTCGTCCGATGGATGAACATCGGCCTCGCTACCTTCCGCGTGGATTGTCTCGCCATCCGCGAAACAGAACTACGTCCTATTTAACGCCCGATGCTCTAAATCATAATTGCGAAATAAATTTCGCAAAGACCATCGTGCCTTCCGGCCAGGGTCCGTGGCCGGATTCGGCGTTGAGGTGGCCTGATTCACCGGCATCGATGAACAGGGATCCCCAGGCCGCCGCCAGGTCTTCTGCAACGGCATATTCGCAATAGTGATCATTGCGGCTGGCAACGACGATGGATGGAAATGTGAACGGCTCGCGCGGGTAGGGGCCGAATGTCATCAGGTGCTTCGGCCGGATTTTCGGGTTTGACACATCAGGCGGCGTCACCAGGAAAGCGCCTTTGATCTTGCTGCCGATCTGCGGCAATGCGTGCACAAAGGTCGGCACCCCCAGGGAATGCGCCACGACGACAACGGGAAGTGTCGCCTCGTTGACGGATTTGACCACTTCCGCCACCCAGTCCGCAAGGACAGGCTTCGACCATTCCTTCTGCTCGACGCGCCGTGCCGTGGAAAGCTTGGCCTCCCAGCGCGTCTGCCAGTGATCGGGACCGGAATTGGTGTAACCGGGAATGATGAGGATATCAGCGTCTTTGACTTTCATGCTCCCCATTTAGGAAAAATATCGGGGAACCGCAACGCCACAAGATTGTAAACAATCCGGATTTGATGGTTCGCGAATGGTGAACATGCTGTTCGCCGCTGCATGGCTTGTATCTGTTGATGGAACGACCGACTTTAGATGCGATGTAACAGGTGGATCGCCGGGAGTGCACATGAAGGTTACACGCAGAGTTGTCGTCGGCGGTGCCGGAATGCTGGCTTTCCAGGCGATTGCGGGATCAGCCCGCGCGGAGACAGATATGAACAGTGTTCCCTTTGCAGCAACGGCCCGACCCATGTGTCAAAAGTTGGCATCAAGGCGAGGGATGCCGATCAGCTGGCGAAATATTATCGCGAGGTTGTCGGCTTGCGGGAACTCTCCCGCAAGGGGCAGACGGTCATCCTTGGAGCAGGTGAGACGCCTTTGCTCGAAATCGAGCAGGCAGCGGCGATCCGCGCCGACGATCCGCACAGCGCCGGCCTTTATCACACCGCTTTCCTGCTGCCGCGCCGGGTCGATCTTGCCCGGTGGGCGCGGCGCGCCATCGACCAGCGCACGCCGATTGTCGGCGCATCGGACCATATTGTCAGCGAGGCCATCTATCTGACGGACCCGGAAGGCAATGGCATCGAGATTTATGCGGATCGCCCGCATGAGAACTGGAAATGGAACGGTTCATCCGTCGAGATGGGCACCGCTGCGCTGGATGTCGGTAATCTGCTTGGCGAGCTGAAGCCGGATACGGCGGAATGGAATGGCGCGCCCGATGGCGCCATGGTTGGCCATCTGCATCTGCGGGTCGGCAATGCCGGGGACGCGGAGGCATGGTGGCATCGTGAGCTCGGCATGCAGACTGTTGCCGGTTTCGGCGGCAGCGCCGTGTTCCTGTCCACCGGCGGCTACCATCACCATGTCGCTGCCAATTCCTGGCAGAGCAAGGGTGCGGGCAAGCGGGACAATGACCGTTCCGGTCTCGCCTGGGCCGAATTCGTGTCGAGCGATGCCCGGGGCGAGCGGGAAATCGTCGATCCCTGGGGCAATGTCATGCGCATCGTACCGGCAAAGGCCTGACCGCTTTCTGCCAATAAAAAGCCCGCGAAACCGCGGGCTTTTCTTTTGATCAACGGGACGTGTTCAAGCTTCGCCGAACACGCGCCTGAAAATCGTGTCGACATGCTTGGTATGATAGCCAAGGTCGAATTTCTCGCGGATGGTCTGTTCCGGCAGCGCGGCGCGGACGTCCGCGTCGGCCAGCAGCTCTTCGAGGAAATCCTTGCCCTGTTCCCAGACCTTCATCGCGTTGCGCTGAACGAGGCGGTAGGAATCCTCGCGGGACACACCGGCCTGCGTGAGGGCAAGTAGAACGCGCTGGGAGTGGATCAGACCACGGAACTTGTTCATGTTTTTCAGCATGTTGTCCGGATAGACCAGCAGCTTGTCGATGACGCCGGTCATGCGGGCAAGGGCGAAATCAAGCGTGATCGTCGCGTCCGGGCCGATCATGCGCTCGACGGACGAATGCGAAATGTCGCGTTCGTGCCAGAGCGCCACATTTTCCATGGCGGGCAGGGCAAAGGCGCGCACCATGCGGGCAAGGCCGGTCATGTTTTCCGTCAGCACCGGATTGCGCTTGTGCGGCATGGCGGAGGAACCCTTCTGGCCGGGGGAGAAATATTCCTCCGCTTCCAGAACTTCCGTGCGCTGCAGGTGGCGAATTTCCACCGAAAGGCGCTCGATGGACGAGGCGATGACGCCGAGCGTGGCGAAATACATGGCATGGCGGTCACGCGGGATGACCTGTGTGGATACCGGTTCCGGCTCCATGCCCAGCGACTTGGCCACGTGTTCTTCGACATAGGGATCGATATTGGCGAACGTGCCGACAGCGCCGGAAATGGCGCAGGTGGCGATCTCGGCGCGTGCGGCCACGAGACGGGTGCGGCAGCGCTCGAATTCGGCATAGGCCTGTGCCAGCTTGACGCCGAACGTGGTCGGCTCGGCATGGATACCGTGGCTGCGGCCGATGGTGACCGTGTCCTTGTGCTCGAAGGCACGCTTCTTCAGGGCTGCCAGCAGCTTGTCGAGGTCGGCCAGCAGAATGTCGCTGGCGCGCATCAGCTGGACGTTGAAACAGGTATCGAGCACATCGGACGAGGTCATGCCCTGATGCACGAAGCGCGCGTCGGGACCGACGATCTCAGCCAGATGTGTCAGAAAGGCGATGACGTCATGCTTGGTTTCGCGCTCGATCTCGTCGATGCGGTCGATATCGAATGTCGCGGCGCCGCCCTTTTCCCAGATCGTCGCAGCAGCTTCCTTCGGGATGACGCCGAGTTCCGCCAACGCGTCGCAGGCATAGGCCTCGATTTCGAACCAGATGCGGAATTTCGTTTCCGGGGACCAGATGGCGACCATTTCGGGCCGCGAATAACGCGGGATCATTGTGTGTTCCTATAGGCAATCGGTGGGCGGATGAGTGTGAAACCTGCTCTAACAGACCAGGGCGCTGTACTCAACGCGCCTTTTCGGCCCTGCAGGGCAAATGACCGGAAATCAGTGCTGCGCGGTGACGGCCAGCCAGCGGTAATCGGGGCCTTCAAAGCCGATTGAACGGACTGCGATCAGAATGGCGAGGGCAGGTTTGCCATCCGAGAGATAGAAGGTCTGGACGGCGCCGATGCTGTAGCCTTGCGGGCAATTGCGGCTCGACGGGATGGATTTGTCTTCGTGCAGCGTCCTGATATCGGCGGATGTGCCCTGCTGGATCGTCAGGCGAAACCCTTTGTACATCTCCGGTTCCGGGCATTTGTCCGGACGCGGGACATCGATTTCTTGCAGTTGCACCGTCAGCGGCTCGTCCATGGGAGGGAAAACCGGGCGCGGATTGAACGTCGTCTTGAACTTGTCGGCCGACAGTTCGGTGATCGGGTTGGCTGCGACCGTATCGCCTGCATTGGCGCGCAGTTCCGTGTCGGAAAGCCCGGTCAGCCCCTGTGCATCCCGGCCAGCCTTTTCGCGGGCATCGGCGAGAGAGGCCTTTTCATCGTCGAGGCGCACCCGCACCGGTGTCTTGGGAAGAAAGGCGTCGGTTGCCGTGTCGATGTAATAGCGGTTGGCGTAGGGAAAGCCGGAACCATCCTGGACGCCGAATTCCTCGAAGGCAAAAACCTTGCCGTCTTTGGAAAAGCCAAGAATGTCAAGTTTTGCAACATCTCCTGCCCATGCCGCCACTGGCGAAAAACCCGCGACCAGAACGGCGAGGGCGGCGCGAAGCAGGAGGGAAAGGCGCATCACGAGCCCTTGATGGTTGCGTTGCGGATCAGCTCGATATTGGCGCGGTAGCTTGCTTCCGATCCGCCCTTGAACACGGCAGAACCGGCAACCAGTGCATTGGCGCCCGCCTGTGTTGCCAATCCGGCGGTGTCGGCGGTAATCCCGCCATCCACTTCCAGATCGATTGGGCGGTCGCCGATCATCGCCTTGACCTTGCGGATCTTGCCCAGGGTCTCGGAAATGAATCTCTGGCCGCCAAAGCCGGGATTGACGGTCATGACCAGCACCAGATCCACGTCATTCAGGACATATTCGATGGCAGATTCCGGCGTCCCCGGATTGATGGCGATGCCGGCCTTCTTGCCAAGGGCGCGAATGGCCTGCAGCGAGCGGTGGACGTGCGGTCCGGCCTCGGCATGAATGGTGATGATGTCCGATCCGGCCTTGGCAAAGGCCTCGATATAGGGATCGCACGGCGCAATCATCAGATGGGTGTCGAAAACCGCAGAGGTCAGCGGGCGGATTGCCCTGACCACTTCGGGGCCGAAGGTGATGTTCGGCACGAAATGGCCGTCCATGACGTCGATATGCACCCAGTCAGCACCCGCCTTGAGCACGGTGGTGACTTCCGAACCGAGCTTTGAAAAGTCGGAAGCGAGAATGGACGGGGCGATGACAAGCGGGCGGCTCATGGCGTTCTCCGGTAGAAATGTTGTGCGCGCCCGTTACCACGCGCGTCCGGACCGCACAATGAAAACCGTCAGGGCCGGGCGTTCCACACAGGAAACAGGTCGTTTGGAGCCGCTGTTGCCGCAAACACGCCGCGCGCGACGGCCCGTGCCATGGTGGACGCCGCTGCTGCGCACAATTCGATGAATTCGTCGATCTCGGGCGCGCGGCCGGCGCTGCCGGTTGCAAGGGCAAACACCAGATCGCCGTCGAATGGCGTATGCGAGGGCCATATGGCGCGGGCAAACCCGTCATGCGCCGCGATGGCGAGACGTTTGGCCTGTGCCTTGGTCAATTGCAGGTCCGTGGCGATGACACCGATGGTCGTGTTGGTATCTGTTGCCGCTTCCTTGAATTTTGTCTTGATATCCGCCGCGTCGGCAGGAAGCGGATGCGGTAGGCCAAGTCCGCCGAACTCGTCACCAATCTCGAAGGGAGCGGCCCAGAAGTGGCGGCTGCGCCCGACGGTCACCGATCCCAGGGCATTGACGGCCACCAGCGCGCCCATTGTCGCGCCGTTCGGCAGGATGGATGAGGCCGAGCCGAGCCCGCCTTTCAGGCCGGTCACCAGCGCGCCCGTACCGGCGCCGGTGCTGCCGAGGGCAAAATCGCGCGATGCGGATTGCACGGCCTGATAGCCAAGCTCGCGATAGGGCGGATAAAGGCCCCAATCCTTGTCGCCGCCGTTGATCAGGTCAAACAGGATGGCGGCAGGGACGATCGGAATGCGCTGGCCGCCAACCTTGAAGCCGATGCGCTTTTCGCGCAGGGCCGCCTGCACGCCCGATGCGGCATCGAGGCCAAAGGCGGAACCGCCTGAGAGAACCAGTGCATTGATGGTTTCAACCGTGTTGTGCGGCTCAAGCAGATCGGTTTCCCGGGTGCCGGGCGCGCCGCCAAGAACCTGTACGGCGGCCGTCGCGGGTTCATCGCAGAGAATGACGGTGGTTCCCGATTTGATGGTTGCATCCGCGGCATTGCCGATGCTCAGACCAGCGACATCGGTGATGAGGTTGCGCGGTCCTGTCTTCAGCGGCATCAGTTGGTCTCCTGCACGAACTGTTTTCCATCATAGCGCTGCAGGCGAAACGTATCGGCAATGCGCTCGCCGCGGGCGTCGAACTGCACGGGGCCGATGGCGGTTTCAAAGACGTTTTTCCTGAGAAGATCGGACAGGGAGGCGGCCTGGGCCTGCGCGGTTGTCAGCAGCTGGACGGCAACTTCCGCTGCGGCGTAGGCGGGAATGGCATAACCTTCGGGCGCTTTGCCGGCAAGTTCCATGGCGTTGCTGGCATTGCGGGCGCTCTCGAGGGTCTCCGGATCGCGCGGTGCGATCATCAGCGTTCCCACGGACAGATCGCTGCCGCTGGCGGTTGCCTTGAGCGATTCACCGCCGATGATCGTCAGGGGATAGTTGAGCGCCACGGCGCTGCGACCGATGGCAGCGACGTCATCCCGTTCGCCGCCGACGAAAACCTGTGTCGCTCCGGCCCGCTTCAGGCGCCCGACCAGTGCATTCTGATTGTCGAGGCCGGGGCGATAGGTATCGGCAAACACAGGCTTCAGGCCCTTTTCCTCGAGGCGCCCCCGCACCGTGGCGGCGATCTCGCGGCCGAAAATCGTGCCGTCGTCGATGATGGCGAAGGGCGAGGTCCGCCAGAGGTTCACCAGTATGTCGCCGGTCTCACGGGCGGCATTGCGCTCGGAGGAGGCAATGCGGAACACCGGATAGGGTGTATCTGCGCGCATTTCCGTCAGGGTCAAATCCCGAACCCCGGGTGTAATGACGGCAATGCCCTTCTGCCCGAGGATGGGCAGGGCGGCTTCAAGCGATTCCGTGCAGAGAAAGCCGACCACAATCGTCGCATTGGCCAGCACCATTTCCCGGGCGGCGGCGGCCCCGCCTGCCGCATCGCATTTGTCGTCGGCGGTCACAACGCTGATGTCTTGTCCCTGCTTGTTGCCGGCAACCGCGGCATTGGCTCCGTCGACCAACTGATTGCCAAGCCGCGCAAAGGAACCGGAGAGCGGTGCAATGACGCCGATCTTGTCCTGTGCATAGGCGACGCTGCCGAACAACAGGCACAGACCAAGCGTCGCGGCTCGTATCATGGGATTCATTGCGATATTGCCGTACCTTCGAGATGGCGGATGACGAAACGTTCGATTTGGGTAACTGTTTCCTTCACTCTGTGCAATCCGGCTCTATATAAAAGGGTAAGCATAGCGCGATAATATTGGCTCGTTCCGCCGGAAAGAGTCCAAGCCGCAGAAAAAATATTCTACAGCTATAGTTCGGGCGCGTGTTGCGTTAGTGATGATTTGGACAACGGAAATAAAACTGTGCTCATCGCCAAGGACCAGAAAATAGAACCTCTCGCATTCCGCAATGCCATGAGTCATTTTGCGGAAGCGGTTCACGTCATTACCACCGATGGACCGGCGGGCAGACGTGGCGTGACCATTTCTGCCGCATGTTCCGTATCCGACAATCCGGCCACCATTCTGGTCTGTTTGAACCGGCAGCATGAATTCAATCATCTTTTCATCGAAAACCAGGTTTTCGCGCTGAACGTGCTTTCGGCGGACCAGCGGGCGATTTCCGAGGCCTTTTCCGGCAAGGGGGATTTGCCGCAGGAAGACCGGTTTGCCCTCGGGCAGTGGCAAACGCTGCAAACCGGTGCGCCGGTGCTGATGAACGCACTCGCCAGTTTTGATTGCCGCATCATTGCCACCCATGAGGTTGCCACGCATTATGTCATCTATGGCAAGGTCACCGCGCTCAACACCGGGGAGCGCGGCCAATCGCTTGTCTATCTCAACCGCTCCTATCATGGTGTAGGGGAATAGGTCCAAAACGGAGATTTCATGGCCGACCAGACTGTTTCATCATTGCCGCAATCGATCGACGCGACGCTGGCACTGCTTGAAACCGGCGGCTATGTGGCGGACCGGGCGCTGGCGACGGTGCTGTTTCTCAGCCTGCGGATGAAACGGCCGCTGTTTCTCGAGGGGGAAGCCGGTGTCGGCAAGACCGAGATCGCCAAGGTTCTTGCGTCGACGCTGGATCGGCCGCTGATCCGCCTGCAATGCTATGAAGGCCTCGATATCTCCTCCGCCGTGTATGAATGGAATTACGCCGCGCAGATGATCGAGATCAGGCTGGATGAGGCGACCGGTATAGCCGACAAGACAGCCATCGAACGCAATGTCTTTTCTGAAAAATTCCTGATCCGGCGGCCGGTTCTGCAGGCGCTTTCGGGCGAACCTGGCCGGGCACCGGTGTTTCTGATCGATGAGCTGGACCGGACCGATGAGGCCTTCGAGGCTTTTCTGCTGGAGGTTCTGTCGGACTATCAGGTGACGGTGCCGGAACTCGGCACCATTGTCGCCGCTGAGCCGCCGATTGTCATCATCACCACCAACCGCACGCGGGAAATCCACGACGCCCTGAAGCGCCGCTGTCTCTATCACTGGGTGGATTATCCCTCGGCGGAACGGGAGCTGGAAATCGTCCGGCGCAAGGTGCCTGCCGCCAATGAGCGGCTGTCGGCGGAAATTGTCCGCTACGTGCAGAAATTGCGCGACATGGACCTTTTCAAGCTGCCCGGCGTCGCCGAAACCATCGACTGGGCGGGTGCCTTGACCGAGATGGACAAGCTGGCGCTCGATCCGGAAACCATCTCCGACACCATCGGTGTGCTGCTCAAATATCAGGACGATATTGCGCGCATCGCAACGGGCGAAGGGCGGCGCATTCTCGATGAGGTCAAGGCAGAATTGAACGCGGCTTGACATGGAGACATTCGCTTCTTCCCCGCAAACTCCCCGGCAGGACAGCCGGCTGGCGGACAATATCGTCTATTTTGCCAGGACCTTGCGCAAGGCAGGTTTGCGGGTCGGCCCGGCGGCGGTCAAGGACGCCATCGAGGCGGTGCTTGCCGGCGGCATCGGTTCGCGCGACGATTTTTACTGGACGCTGCACAGCGTGCTTGTCACCAGGCGCGAGGATCACGCCACCTTTGACGAGGCATTCCGGCTGTACTGGCGCTCGCGCGAGCTGATCGAGAAAATGCTGGCGATGTTCTCGCCGGTTGCCGTGGCACGGGAACGGCCGAAGCCGAAGGCGGCGGAAGCGCGTGTTGCCGAAGCGCTGTTCAAGGGCAAGGCCCGCAATGCGCCGCAAGAGCGGCCGCCGGACATCGATATCGATGCGCGTTTCACCTTTTCCGGCAGGGAAGTGCTGCGGTCGAAGGATTTCGCCCAGATGACCGCCGATGAACTGGCGCAGGCGCGGCGTGCCATGGATCAGCTCCGCCTGCCGGTCGATGAAGTGGCGACACGCCGTTTCCGGGCCGATCCGAAGGGCCCACGCATCGATCCCAGGGCGATGATGCGGTCGAGCCTGAAAACCGGCGGCGACCTCATCCTGCCGAAATTCCGGTCGCGGCGGGAAATTCACCCGCCCTTGGTGGTTCTTGCGGATATTTCCGGCTCGATGAGCCAGTATACCCGCATTTTCCTGCATTTCATGCATGCGATGATGGCCAAGCGCCGCCGCGTGCATTGTTTTGTCTTCGGAACGCGCCTCAGCAACATCACCCGCCCGCTGCGTTACCGCGACCCGGACGATGCGATTGCGCACTGCACCGGCGCCGTGCACGACTGGTCGGGCGGAACGCGCATCGGCGAGACGCTGCGTGTGTTCAATCGTCAGTGGTCGCGCCGGGTGCTCGGGCAGGGGGCGGTGGTGCTGCTGATTACCGATGGCCTTGAGCGTGAGGAAACCAGCGGGCTTGAAGCGGAGACGGAACGGCTGGCAAAATCCTGCCGCCGCCTGATCTGGCTGAACCCGCTGCTGCGCTTTGAAGGTTTCGAGCCGCGTGCCCGCGGCGTCAGGGCCATGCTGCCCTATGTCGATGATTTTCGCGCCGTGCACAATCTCGATGCGCTGGAGGATTTGTGCCAGGCATTGAGCCGCCCATCGGAAAAGCGCGATGATCCCAAGCGCTGGTTGCAAAGTTCTTCCCAGCAACCCAGCTTATACGCATAATGGTGCGGGAGGCATGGCCATGACACAGCAAAGCACAAGTGAACACGATCCGCTGCTCGTCGCCGAGCGCTGGATGTCCGGCGGCCGTGACGTTGCTATTGCCACGGTCATCGAAACCTGGGGATCGGCGCCGCGTCCGGTCGGCAGTCACCTTGTCATTGATGAAAAGGGCAATTTTGAAGGCTCGGTTTCCGGCGGCTGTGTCGAGGGTTCGGTGATCGCCGAGGCCATGGACGTGATCACCACCGGCGAACCCCGGCTGCTGGAGTTTGGTGTTGCCGATGAAACGGCATGGCAGGTCGGACTTTCCTGCGGCGGCCGCATCAAAGTCTATGTTGAACGGCTTGGCTGAGATTGCATCATGGATCCCTATTGCCTCAAGAAACTGAATATCGAACGCCAGGCCCGCAGGGCGGCGCTGCTGTTGACCGACCTCGGCGACGGCCGCGACCGGGTCATCAAGGAGGGCGATCCCGTCGCCGGACAACTCGGCGAAGTGATCGCGAAGGCATTCCTGTCCGGACAGTCCGGTGTCGCCGCGGTGGACGGCCGGTCGTTCTTTCTCAACGTTCACCTGCCGCCGCCGCGTCTCGTGGTGATCGGTGCCGTGCATATCAGCCAGGCGCTGGCGCCGATGGCACGGCTGGCGGGCTATGACATGGAGATCATCGATCCGCGCACGGCCTTCGCCACGCCGGACCGTTTTCCCGATGTGCGGCTTCTGGCTGAATGGCCGCAGGATGCGCTGAAAGCCCGCCCGCTCGATGCCTATACGGCTGTTGCCGTGGTGACTCACGACCCGAAGATTGACGATTATGCGCTGGAACAGGCCCTGAGGGCCGGATGCTTCTATATCGGTGCGCTCGGCAGCCGCAAAACCCATGCCAAGCGGGTGGAGCGGTTGCAGGCACTCGGCCTGGACGAGCAAAGCATTGCCGCCATCCATGCGCCGATCGGCCTCGACATCGGTGCGGCAAGTCCGGCGGAAATTGCCGTCGCCGTGCTGGCTGAAGTCATCAAGGCCTTCCGGGCACGCCGGCTGCGTACGGCCCAAACACTGGAAAAGACCGCATGATTTTCGGCGATACCCCCCTCGATCAGGCCATCGGCGCCATTCTTGCCCATTCCACCCATGCGGGCGCGGTCAAGCTGAAAAAGGGACATGTCCTGACCGGGGACGATATCGCGCAATTGCGCAGTGCCGGTGTTTCCCATGTCACGGCAGCGCGCCTTGGTGCCGGTGACGTCGAGGAAAATGCCGCCGCCCGGCAGATAACCGCTGCCCTGCAGTGCTTCGGCATTCAGGCCGGCCCTGCCTCCACCGGACGGGTGAACTGCTACGCGCAGACCGCCGGGCTTTTTACGGTGGATGCCGACCTGATCAATGCGATCAATTCGGTGGATGCATCGGTCACGATAGCCACGCTCAAACCATTCGAGCGGGTGGAGCCGGGGCAGATGGTTGTCACCATCAAGATCATCCCGTTTGCCGTATCGAAGGCCGTTCTCGATGAAATCGCCACGCTTGCACACCAGCGTGATGCTTTTGGTGTTCATGCCTTTTCCGGTGCCCGGGTCGGCCTGATCCAGACGACGCTTGCGTCGGTGAAACCCTCCGTGCTCGACAAGACCATGCGGGTTGTCGATGCGCGCGTGAGCGCCAGCGGCGGGAGCCTGATCGGAGAATTGCGCCCGGTCCACGAGACAGCTGCGCTGGCGGCATCCATCCGGCAGATGCACCGCAACAGCGATATGGTGATCATTTTCGGCGCGTCCGCCGTGGTCGACAGGGATGACGTGGTTCCCGCAGCCATCCGGGACGTGGGGGGCATTGTTCATCATGTCGGCATGCCCGTCGATCCCGGCAACCTGCTGGTGCTGGGCGAACTCGGCGGCAAGCCGGTCATCGGCGCGCCCGGCTGTGCCCGAAGCCCGAAGGAAAATGGATTTGACTGGGTGATCGACCGGCTCCTGGCCGATATTCCGGTCACCAAGGCAGATATTGTCGGTATGGGCGTTGGCGGCCTGCTGATGGAAATTCCGACCCGGCCACAGCCAAGAGACCCCAGGCCGCCGCTGCCAAGGCCGGCGGTCGCCATAGCTGTTCTTGCCGCCGGGCGGTCGAGCCGCATGGGCGGCGCCAACAAATTATTGGCCACGTTCGATGGCGTGCCGCTGATCCGCCGGTCAGCGGAACTGGCAGTCCAGGCCGGAGGCGAGCCGGTGATTGCCGTACTCGGCTACATGGCGCAGGAATGCAGCGCCGCGCTGGACGGGCTGCCCGTGAACATTGTGCTCAACACGGATCATGCCAGCGGGCTTGCCTCGTCATTGCACGCGGCCATCCGTCACGTTCCGGCATCCTCGGACGGCGTCATGATCATGCTCGCGGATATGCCTGCCTTGTCCGCATCCGATCTGCAAACCATGATCCGGCAATTCCAGGGTGTTGGCGGGCAAACGGTCGTCCGCGCAACCTTCAAGGGCAAACGTGGCAATCCCGTCATCCTGCCGCGCTTCCTCTTCGACGAGGTTTTTACGCTGGCCGGCGATGTCGGCGCACGGCATCTGGTGGAGCGTGGCGATATTCCGGTCATTGATGTAGAGCTTGGCGAAGCGGCGGCCATTGACGTCGACACGCCCGATATGCTTCGGCTGGCCGGCGGCACCATCGTGGCAGCGGCACGATAATCAGGGGATTTGCATTTGTTCAGGACTATTTTTCTTGGCGCGCTGGCTGCCATCGGTCTTTCCAGCGCGACATTTGCCGCGCAGCTTGCGCCCTTCAAGGACGACTTGTTTGCCTATCCCGGCATCATGAAGACGGCCGATGGCGGCGACTACACCGTGGTCGATTACAATGAGATGCGCGATATCAATGGCCGCGACGATGTGCCGGAACTGCGGGTCAAACGCCGGTATATCGATCTTGCCGCCAAGCGGATGCAGAAGGATCTGGTGGTGACCACCGCCAGCGGTCCGGTCAAGGTGATGGCTGCCGGGAAAATCGAACCCGGCGCATCCGTGATCACGATCTATCTGCACGGGCAGGGCGGCAACCGCCAGCAGGGCATGAACGATTTTACCTTCGGCGGTAATTTCAACCGCATCAAGAACCTGATGGTTCTCAATGGCGGGCTCTATCTCACGCCCGATTTCCGCGACTTTGGCGACAAGGGTGTGGCGCAGGTTGCCGGGCTTATTGCCTACTTCAAATCGCAATCGCCGCAGGCAAAGCTGTTCGTCGCCTGCGGTTCCATGGGCGGCTCGCTGTGCTGGGGACTGGCGCAGGATGCGGAAGCAGCGAAAAACATTTCCGGCTTGGTAATGCTGGGTTCCCTGTGGGAGGACAAGTTCATCGGTTCGCCCGCCTACAAGCGGCGCATACCGGTTTTCTTTGGTCACGGCAGCCGCGATCCGGTGTTCGCGATCGACAATCAGGAAGCGTTCTACCAGAAAATACGCAGTACGACGAAAGGTTATCCGGTGCGGTTCGTCCGTTTCGAGACAGGTAACCACGGAACGCCCATCCGCATGTCGGATTGGCGCGGCGTTCTGAACTGGATGCTCACCGTTACACCATAAGGAGCGATCTGGGGATTGTGGCAATAAAGTCCCATTGTGGCGATTGTGCCACTAGACAAATGGGTAAAAGCGAATAGTTTCCGGCCTAAACAGACATCATCCTGCGACGAGACTTTGCGGAGAAAGCCATGCGCCTGCCTACCTCTATTCTAAGCCGGATTGCCCCCCTGGCAGTTCTCATTCCCCTTGCCGCATGTTCCACAACCGGCGAGCCGAGTGCAGGCCCGACATTCGCAACATTCTCTCCGGTCCGCCCGCCCGTCAGTTCGGAACTCGCAGCGCCGTGCATTGCTGCCGCAGCGAGCAAATACGTGCTTTCGGCGAGCAATATCAAAGCCGTCGATGAACGCGCTGTCGGTGGTGGCGTCAACGAAGTCTCCCTGAAAGTCGATATCCGCAATGCGCTGTGCACCGTCACCGACAAGGGCAAAGTCCGCTCCGTCGTCGACACAATGCCGAAGAGCGCCGACCAGGTTGCGGCGGAAGAGGCGGCTGCTGCCAAGAAAGCCGCTGGCGGCACGGCCGCTCCAGCCAAGAAGTCGAAGAAGAAGCAGGCGCAACAGCAGGAAGGCTGATTGTCTCCAGCTTTCGTTCAAACGGCGTGGCGAGAGTCACGCCGTTTTCATTTGGGTGAAGGCTCTGCCGGAACCAGCACCCGCAACGCGCCTGCATGCACCTTGATGACGACGTTGCGCTCCAGCGGGATGAGCTCGCCATCGATGGTGGCTCTTTTACGGCCATGAAGATGCGGAAAATGCAGATCGACTTCCCCGGCCAATATCTCGTCCACGTCGTTGTTGTTGCGCCATGACCCCATCAGGACGGTGGCGGCCAATTTGGCGAGGGATGAAAGCGATATCCTGTCGGCGATGTACACACCGAGCTTTCCCTGATCCAGGCTGTCGGCGATCGGCAGCAAGCCCCGGCCATAGGGGTTGTTGGAGACGGAAATCGCCGAGACTGTCCGCTCGGTTGATGCGCCGTCGATGGTCAGCCGGACGGCAAAGCGGGGCGGACGCCCTATCACCTTGGCAAATGCCCGCATGCTGGCCAGGCGCTTTCCCCACTGGGAACTGTATTCCAGCGTGTTGCGCAGCTTGATCATCCGCGGTTGAAAGCCGATGGCGAACTGGTGCACGAAAGCGCGCTCATTGGCGGTCGAGATATCGGCTGCGCTAATCACACCGCTGGCGAGGCTCTCGAGCGCCGCATTCAGCTCAAGCGGTATTTTCAATGACCGGGCGAAAAGGTTCATGGTTCCGGCGGGCAGCACTGCCAGCGGAATTCCGGTCTTCCAGGCGACGGCTGCAGCGGCGGAAATGGTTCCATCGCCGCCACCGGCCATCAGCACGCCGTCCCGATCCCTCGTGGCCGCATTCTCGAGCGCCTTCACGATATCCTTGCCGGCCACAACATCGCTTTGGAAGGCATGCCCGTGCTGTTCGAAGATCTCTTTCGCCTTCAGGGCGAATGCCGCGATGTCGAGGGTGCGAAAGGTGCCGCCATCGCGGTTGAAAACGGCATGAACCTGCATGAATACTCCCCGATGGCTGCCGCGATCCGGCAGAATGTGGCCGGCCGCTCCGCTTGTGGCAATGCACAATCAGCCCAATGGTTCCAAAATTTCCTGCCGGGCAGCGGCGAGATGCGGGCTGGAAAAACCGAGTGTGCGCAACCCGTCCTGAATTTCCGGGGCGCTCATGAACAGGTTCCACAACAGGCCGGTGCGATGGTTCTCGATCATGGCAACCACGGGTCCCTGATCGATACCGAGATAGGTACGAGCAAACCATCCGCTGGTCTGTGAAAACGCATCGACAAAGCCAAAGCGCCCCCATACCTTTGCCTGGGGCAGCTGGAAAAAGTGCCGCAAGGCATTCATGGCCTCCTCGGGCAGATAGGGCAGGCTGCAAAGGGCGGCCGTGGGCGCGATCAGGCCGAAATCCGAGGCCGGAGAGCTGACGACATAGCCGGTGGGGCCGTGGCTCGAGGTCAGGCCCCAGCTGTCCGGGCCATAGCCGCGATACCCATGCGGGTTCTCGACGCAATGCTGGTAATTGATGCGGGCATGGTTGCAGTTCTGCTGCCAGTAATCGGCATAGCGGTCGGAAAGCCCGCGCGGATCGAGGCCGCAGAACGAATAATGGGCGAAGAACAGCGGCCC
>NZ_CABSQF010000050.1:0-33014 GCF_902479695.1 uncultured Phyllobacterium sp.
GGGCAGGTGGGAGTGCCATTGATGGCGCTGGTGATGCCGCCGGTGCAGGCGGCCGCGATCATGCTGCCGATCCTCATCATCATGGATGTCGCCAGCCTGTGGAGCTGGCGCGGCTACCGCGATGCGAAAACCCTCAAGCTGATGCTGCCGGGTGCATTGCTGGGTGTCGGAATAGGCTGGCTGACCGCATCGGTGGTGACCGATGACATGGTCAAGCTCATTGTCGGTGCTGTCGCGATCATCTTTTTTGCCCGTTATGTCTTTGCCAGTGCCGCCAAACGCGCCACCGCACAACCGCACAATGCCGGCGCCGCAACCTTCTGGTCGACCATCGCCGGGTTCACAAGTTTCGTCGCCCATGCGGGCGGCCCGCCCTATCAGGTCTATGCCCTGCCGCTGCGGCAGGATCCGAAAGTTTACAATGGCACGAGCGTGATTTTCTTCGCGATCGTCAATGCCGTGAAGGTCATCCCGTATTTTGCGCTGGGGCAGTTCGATGCCGAGAACCTCAAGGCGGCGGCGGTTCTGGTGCCGATTGCACCGCTGGCGACCTTTGCCGGCGCGTGGATCGTCAAACGCATGCGGCCGGAGGTGTTCTATCCCTTCATGTACATCATGATCCTATTGATGGGATTGAAGCTTTCCTACGATGGATTAGCCGCCTTGTTATAATTATGAACGAAAGTTGATCAGCCGAATCGCAACTTTCGGACTATGTAAACATTATCAACTGCAACCGTCGGACCAACCGCTCCCTCACGAGGCCGGGAGTGCTGTGATTGAATATTGCATGACAGGAATTGGTGAACGCTATGACACAGACGCAGCTCAAACAGCGGGACACCCGCATTGATGTCTTCCGGGCTTTGGCACTGCTGACCATCTTCATCAATCACGTGCCGGGAACCGTTTTCGAACATCTCACCCACAGGAATTTCGGATTTTCCGATTCGGCCGAGGCCTTTGTGCTGATCTCCGGCATTTCCGTCGGTCTTGCCTATGGGGCCAAATTTGAACCGGGCAGCCGCTTTCTGATCACGCTGAAGGCATGGCGCCGGGCGGCGACGCTGTACAGCGCCCATATCCTGACGACGGTCGCGACGCTTGCGATCTTCTGCGCCGCCGGGCTTTATCTCAACCGCCCGGAATTCATGTCCTTCATCAATATCGGGCCGTTGATGGACAGCCCGGCCGAGGCGCTCATCGGCCTAGCGACGATGGGGCATCAGCTTGGCTACAACAATATCCTGTCGATGTACGGCGTGCTGCTGCTCATGTTGCCGCTGTTCCTGTTCCTCGCCAATATCAACCTGTCGCTGATGGTCGGGGCGTCCGGGCTCCTGTGGCTGGTGTCGGGTGTCTACCGGATTGCACCGCCGAATTACCCGACCGAAGGCGTCTGGTTCCTCAACCCGTTGTCATGGCAGTTCCTGTTCGTCATCGGCATTGCCGGTGTGATGCATGTGCGCCGGGGCGGGCAAATCCCGTTCAACAAATACCTGTTCGGTGTCGCGGTCGGCTATATCCTGCTGGCGTTGATCTGGGTGCGGGTACCGCTGTGGGGTGTCAATACATCGATGGGATTGCCCATGGTGATCACCGGTTTCGACAAGACGTTCCTGTCGCTGACCCGCCTGGCGCATATCCTGGCGATCGCCTATGTCATCGTCTCGGTACCGGCTATTTCCAACCTGGCGCGGACGCCGGAAGATCACCCGCTCGCCATCCTCGGCAAGCATTCGCTGCCGGTGTTTGTTGCCGGAACGATCCTTGCCATGGTCGCGCAGATCGTCAAGGTGATGAACCCCGGCGACGAACTGGATGACACGCTGCTGATTGCCAGCGGAATCATGGCGCAGTTTGCCCTGGCGCATTACCTGGAATGGCTGCCGAGCATCGGATGGGGCAACACGCGTCCTGCCCTGCAGCAGGCGCAGCCGGTGAAATCGAAACTGGTGATTGCCGGCCGGCCGGTCAACGCTGCCGCGATGAGTTCAGGCATGAAATCCGGAACCGCCAAGTCGGCGGTCTCCTGACCGGCCGCACCGGCTTTTGCCGGGTGGCCCGGAAAAACCGATAGCCATCTTTTGCTGGCTTGGTCTAAGCTTTGCCCATGGAAGCGTTGGGAGGCGTGCATGGGTGGAATCTTTGATCGTGATCTTGAGCGCAATGCGGCCAATTACCAGCCGCTGACGCCGCTGACCTATCTGGAACGGGCAGCGCGGGTCTATCCGTCGAGAACGGCGATCATCCATGGTGCGCAGCGCTTCGATTATGGCACGTTCTACCGCCGCACCCGGCAGCTCGCATCGGCACTGTCGCGCCGCGGTATCGGCAAGGGCGATACGGTCACGGTGATGCTGTCCAACACGCCGCCCATGCTGGAGGCGCATTTCGGCGTGCCGATGACGAAGGCGGTGCTGCATTCGATCAACACGCGCCTCGACGCGGCAGTCATCGCGTTCCAGCTCGATCACGCGGAAACCAGGATCGCCATTGTCGATACGGAATTTTCCGGCGTTTTCCGCGAGGCGCTGGCACTCGCCAGGGTCAAGCCGCTGGTCATTGATTTCGTCGACACGCAATATCCCGCCGACGCACCCTATCCGCAGGGTGAGCCGTTCGGCGCGGTGGACTATGAGACCTTCGTTGCGGGCGGGGACCCGGATTACGCCTGGGCGATGCCCGATGACGAATGGGATTCGATCACCCTCAACTACACATCCGGCACGACAGGCGATCCGAAGGGTGTTGTCTATCATCATCGCGGCGCGGCGCTGATGGGCTATGGCAATGTGGTCGCCTCCGGCATGGGGCGCTATCCCGTCTATCTGTGGACCCTGCCGATGTTCCACTGCAATGGCTGGTGTTTTCCATGGACGCTTGCCCTGCAGTTCGGCACTCATGTCTGCCTGCGCTGGGTGCGGGCAAAGCAGATCTACGATGCCATTGCCGATCTGGGCGTGACGCATCTGTGCGGGGCGCCGATTGTCATGTCCGTGCTGATCAATGCGGCGGAAAAGGACAAACGCGATTTCCCGCAAACGGTGACGTTCAACACGGCTGCCGCACCGCCGCCGGAATCCATTCTGGCCGGCATGGCCGAGGCGGGATTTGCGGTCACGCATCTCTACGGCTTGACAGAGACCTACGGCCCTGCCGTCGTCAATGAATGGCAGGATGAATGGGATGCGCTGGAGGCATCCTCGCGCACAGCCAAGAAGGCGCGGCAGGGCGTGCGCTATACGGCGCTCGAAGATCTGACGGTGCTCGATCCAGAAACCATGCAGCCCGTGCCGGCCGATGGCGAGACCATCGGCGAGGTGATGTTCCGCGGCAATATCGTCATGAAGGGGTACCTGAAAAACCGGCCGGCCAGCGATGCGGCCTTTTCAGGCGGCTGGTTCCACTCCGGCGATCTCGGCGTGATGTATCCGGACGGTTATATCCAGCTGAAGGACCGTTCGAAGGACATCATCATTTCCGGCGGCGAAAACATTTCATCCATCGAGGTGGAGGACGCGCTCTACAAGTTCCCGGCCGTGGCCGCCTGTGCGGTCGTGGCGCGGCCGGACGACAAGTGGGGCGAGACGCCGCTTGCCTTCGTCGAGCTGAAGCCGGGCCAGACGGCGACGGAAGAGGAACTGATCGCCCATTGCCGCACCCTGCTCGCACGTTTCAAGGTGCCGCGGCACGTGCTGTTCGAAGACATACCGAAGACATCGACCGGGAAAATCCAGAAGTTCGAGCTGCGCAAACGCGCCAGGCTGATGCTGGATTGAGGCGTTGCGGGGCGGATTGGTTGCAACTGCGCTGTCGGCATTAACCACTTGTTAAGCATTACAAGCTATAAATTGATCATCCAGTTTTCTGGATTCTTACCAAGTGGTTTGGCCACTTTGTTTGACGCCTCCCTGTTAGACTCCTGAGAGCCGCCACGTTTTGCGGCTCTTTTTTTATGTTCATATCTCTGCGGCGGACCTGACGTTAACCCTTTATTAAGGATAAACTTGCGCTCATGTGTGCATACGGGCAGGTTGATGGGGAATACTACCCGTTGGCCGTTGTGGTGATCCGCTTGCTGTCCCAGTAAGAGAGCGCTGCTTTGAGAATCAGCGGATTTTTAATGACAGGGCATGACATGGTTGAACAGGAATACCACGCTGACAATACAATCCGGCTGGCCGACCGCATGGTCCGCTCGGAAACGTTCAATCATATCTATGACGAAGGCATGGGTCTGGTCGAGGAGGCGGCTGCCTATCTCGACGGCGAAGGCCGGGCGGAAGCCAAGCGGCTGAGCCGCGTTGCCGCCACGCTCTATGCGGCCGAATCCATGCGCCTGACGACGCGTCTCATGCAGGTTGCCTCGTGGCTGCTGTTGCAGCGGGCATCGCGCAGCGGAGAAATGACCCAGGAACAGGTGCTGTCCGAAAAGGCGAAAGTGCGGCTCGATACGGATTCCGCCCCGGAAACCGTCGAAGGCTGGGACGAGATTCCCTTCGATTACTGCGATCTGGTGCACCGTTCACTGCGCCTGCAGGCCCGCGTCCGCCAGATGGATGACGAGATCTACAATGAAGGCGGCAGCACGACCCACAGGCGGATGCTGACGACCAACCCGGTCTCGGATCAGATCAGCCTGCTGGCCACGGCCTTCGCCCATCGCTGATGACAGCACGATAATCGTGCATAACAGGGTGGTTTGTTTCTCTTTTGTTCACCTTTCTGCTGTCAAGTTCCCTGACAGCTCGATAAGGTCCCGACATGAAAGAAGCGATTCGCATCATTGGCATTGATCCCGGCCTGCGCCGCACCGGCTGGGGCATCATCGAGACGCTCGGCAATTCGCTGCGCTTTGTCGCCTCGGGTACGATCCTTTCCGACGCCAAGCTTGATCTCGCCTCGCGCCTTTGCCAGCTGCATGACGGCCTTGCTGGAATCATTCACGGCCAGATGCCGCACGAGGCGGCGGTCGAACATACCTTCGTCAACAAGGATGCCACGGCGACGCTGAAACTCGGACAGGCGCGCGGTATCGCCCTGCTTGTTCCCGCGCGGGCGGGATTGCCCGTTGCCGAATATGCGCCCAATGCGGTCAAGAAAGCGGTGATCGGCGTCGGGCATGGGGAAAAGAAACAGATTCACATGATGGTCAAGGTGCTGATGCCCAAGGCAACGTTCGATACGGATGATGCGGCGGATGCGCTGGCGGTTGCCATCTGTCACGCGCATCACCGGCAAAGCGCCATCGGCCGCATTGCCATCGAACGCAAACTGGCGGCACAGCTATGATCGGAAAACTCAAGGGCACTGTCGATGAAATCGCCGAGGATCACGTGATTCTCGATGTGCACGGTGTCGGCTACGTCGCCTATTGCTCGGCGCGGACGCTGTCGAACATGCCGGGGCCGGGTGAAGCGGCGGTGCTGCTCATCGAAACCTATGTGCGGGAAGACCTGATCCGTCTGTTCGGCTTCGGTACGGCGCTGGAACGCGAATGGTTCCGCCTGCTGCAGAGCGTGCAGGGCATCGGTGCCAAGGTTGCGCTGAGCGTTCTGGGAACCCTGTCGCCCTCCGATCTCGCCAATGCGATTGCGCTGCGCGACATCGCCATGGTCAGCCGGGCGCCGGGTGTCGGCAAGAAGGTGGCGGAACGCATCGTCATCGAACTCAAGAACAAGGCACCAGCCTTTGCCGGCGAGGCCATGGGCACCATCGGCCTCAAGCAGGAACTGGGCGAAGGCGTTGCCCCGGCGCCGGTGGCCGACGCCGTATCGGCCCTGACCAATCTCGGCTATTCGCGCGACCAAGCCGCCAATGCCATCAGCGCCGCCCTGCGCGATGCGGGTGAAGAGGCCGATTCCGCCAAGCTGATCCGGCTTGGCCTGAAGGAACTTTCCCGGTGACATGGTTGCCTGATACCGCACACTGTGCGAGGACATCCGCATGAGTGATGTCAGCCGATTGATAACCCCCGACAAGCGCGGCGAAGATGCCGATACGTCGTTGCGCCCGCAGACGCTGAACGATTTTGTCGGGCAGGCGGCGGCGCGCGCCAATCTGAAAGTCTTCATCGAAGCCGCCAAATCACGCGGCGAGGCGCTGGATCACGTGCTCTTCGTCGGGCCGCCCGGTCTGGGCAAGACGACGTTGGCGCAGATCATGGCCAAGGAACTCGGCGTCAATTTCCGCTCGACGTCCGGGCCGGTGATTGCCAAGGCGGGCGATCTTGCTGCGCTGTTGACCAATCTGGAAGAAAACGACGTTCTCTTCATCGACGAAATCCATCGTCTTAATCCGGCGGTGGAGGAAATCCTCTATCCGGCCATGGAAGACTACCAGCTTGACCTGATCATCGGCGAGGGGCCTGCGGCGCGCTCGGTCAAGATCGATCTGGCCAAGTTCACGCTGGTTGCGGCGACGACGCGCCTCGGGCTTCTGACGACGCCGCTGCGGGATCGTTTCGGTATTCCGGTCCGGCTGAATTTCTATACGGTCGAGGAGCTTGAGCATATCGTCCGGCGCGGCGCGCGCATCATGGGCATCGGCATGACCGATGACGGTGCGCTTGAGGTGGCGCGGCGCGCCCGCGGCACACCGCGCATTGCCGGGCGGCTTCTGCGCCGGGTGCGCGACTTTGCCATTGTCGACGGCAAGGATTCCATCGACCGCCAGACGGCCGATTCCGCGCTGCTGCGTCTCGAGGTGGATGCGCTGGGGCTCGATCAGCTCGACCGGCGGTACCTCTCGATGATTGCGCACAATTTCGGTGGCGGACCCGTCGGCATCGAAACCATCGCCGCGGGGCTTTCCGAACCGCGCGATGCGATCGAGGATATTATCGAACCCTACCTGATCCAGCAGGGCTTTATCCAGCGCACGCCGCGCGGACGCATGCTGACCGCCAATGCCTGGAAACATCTGGGCCTGAACGCACCGTCCGACACCATCCAGCAGATCAGCCTGTTTCAGGAAGACGAGGATTGATGGGGCGTGACCCTGGAACGCGCATGCGGCACCGCGCATAATCGCACTGGACAAAACGCTGGCTGTACCGGCAAAAGGAGGGATCATGAGCGAAAACAATCCTTCCCTGCCGCCCCTCGGCGGCCTTGCCGGTGAACTCACTTCCTTCGGCCACCGTCTCCTGGCGCGGGTCTATTATGCCGACACGGATTTCTCCGGCATTGTCTATCACGGGCGCTATCTGGAATTTCTGGAGCGCGGCCGCACCGATTATCTGCGCCTGCTTGGCGTTCACCACTCGGAACTCGCCGACGGCAAGCATGGCGAAAGCATTGTCTGGGTGGTGCGGCGCATGGAAATCGATTTCCGGGGCGCTGCCCGCATCGACGACGTGCTGACGATCGAAACGCGCACGGCGGAAATCTCCGGCGCGCGGGTCAAGATGGCCCAGACCATCAAACGGGGCGATGATCTGCTGATTTCAGCTGCCGTCGAAGCGGCGCTGATCAACAATGCCGGACGGCCGCGTCGGTTTCCCGCGGAATGGATCAAACTTTTTCAGCCGGAATCCTGATGTCATGGCGTTTAAATGACGCACAGGTGCTGAATCATAACTGATCCTTAACCATAACAAACCATGAATAAGGCCATGAAACGGGGCGTTTTGCGTTAACGCCTTCGTTTTACCAAAATTAACCGTGAGAAGCCGCGGTATGAATACTGGAAAAAGTCCGGTCTCAGAACGTGGCTTTCGAAATTTAGTGAGCGACGATGGATGCCGGTCAGGCGTTCGGCCGGGTTCCAAAGAAATAAAGTGGCGCGTGGTCGTATTGCCGGACCATTTATACTTCGGTGGACCAAGCACGGGTATGAGAGACGATTGCAGCCCGGTTGAAATACCGGGTTTTCGGATTCGAGGGTAGTGGATATGGAAAATTTAGCGGTTGCCGTTCAGACATCGGACGTCTCCCTCTGGGGATTGTTCTGGCAGGCCGGATTCATCGTCAAGCTGGTCATGATCGGCCTTCTGGGTGCTTCCATCTGGACCTGGGCGATCATCATCGACAAGGTACTCGGCTATGGTCGCGCCAAGCGCGCCTTTGACCGTTTCGAACAGGTTTTCTGGTCCGGCCAGTCGCTGGAAGAGCTTTACCGCAACCTGGGCGAAAAGCGCACGACCGGCATGGGCTCCATTTTCATCGCCGCGATGCGCGAGTGGAAAAAGTCCTTCGAAAAGGGCGCCCGTTCCCCCATCGCCCTGCAGATGCGTATCGACAAGGCGATGGATGTCGCCCTTTCACGCGAAAGTGATATTCTCGCCGCCCGCCTCGGCTTTCTGGCGACCATCGGTTCGGCCGGCCCCTTCATCGGCCTGTTCGGCACGGTCATCGGCATCATGACATCGTTCATGGGCATTGCCGGTTCGAAGTCCACCAGCCTCGCGGTTGTCGCGCCCGGTATCGCCGAAGCGCTGCTGGCGACGGCCATTGGCCTGGTTGCCGCCATCCCGGCGGTTATCGCCTACAACAAACTGTCAAGCGATGCGGGCAAACTGACCGCACGCATGGAAGGCTTTGCGGACGAGTTCTCCGCCATACTCTCGCGGCAAATCGATGAGAAGCTGGCGCCGCGTTCTTAAGCAACTGATTTTACAAGTGCGGGATTGAATGCCATGGGCATGTCTGTTGGTAACAAGGGTTCAGGGGGACGCGGCCGGCGCGGCCGTGCCAGCAAGGCGTTGATGAGTGAAATCAACGTGACGCCGCTGGTCGACGTCATGCTCGTGCTCCTGATCATTTTCATGGTGACGGCACCGATGATGACGGTGGGCGTGCCCATCGACATGCCGGAAACCCAGGCCAAGGCGCTGAACAGCGAAACCAACCCGATCTATGTGACGATCAACCAGAAGGGCCAGGTCTTCCTGCAGGAAACCGAAATCCCGATCGAGGAAATCGTCCCGAAACTCCAGGCGATTGCCAAGACCGGCTATGAAGAGCGCATCTTTGTCAAAGGCGACAAGGCTGCCGACTATGGCACGATCATGAAGGTCATGGCGCGCATTTCCGGTTCCGGATTCAAGAATATCGGTCTCGTCAGCCTTCCGGAAGGCAGCTGATAAGTCATGAAGACGAGTGTTGCATCCTCCGCCATTATCCACGCCGTTATCCTCGGCTGGGGGCTGTTGACCTTTTCTGCGCCAAAACCGATGGATTTGGCCAATTCCGAATCGCTGCCGATCGAAATCATCTCCGATACAAGCCAGTTGCAAAAGGGTGACGTAAAGGCGCCGAAGGCCGAAAAGGCAACGCCGAAGCCGACGGAAAAGCCGCAGACCAAACCGGATGCGCAGATCATCGGCGACGCTGAAACAGATGTCGAGACCAAGCCGATCCCTTCGACCAAGCCAAAGGTAGTGGAGTCGGCCGAGGCCCCGAAGCAATCGGACGTGCCTGTTGCCAAGCCGGATCCGAATCTCGAAGTGAAGACCGAAGCCAAGCCGGTTCCGGCCCCTGCGACGGAAATAGCGCCGGAGGCAAAGCCAAAGCAGGACGTCACGCCCGAACCGATCACGGCGGCGATCAAGGATACCAAGCCGGCACCGACACCGGATGCGACGAAGGTGGAGCCAACGCCGCAGGCGGAAAAGCCGGCCGAGGAAGCCTTCAAGCTGCCGCAGAACGTGGCGAAGCCTGAGGACAAGCCCAAGCCTGCCCAGGCACAGACCGCGACGACGCCGGAGCGCAAGGAAACCAAGGAAACGCCGAAACCC
This sequence comes from uncultured Phyllobacterium sp., assembly GCF_902479695.1. NCBI lineage: Bacteria > Pseudomonadati > Pseudomonadota > Alphaproteobacteria > Hyphomicrobiales > Phyllobacteriaceae > Phyllobacterium > uncultured Phyllobacterium sp. The sequence continues at coordinate 9,743 of NZ_CABSQF010000050.1, forward strand.
ACCAAGACCGCGCCGACACCGTCCAAAGACAAGAGCGGGATTGCCGATCAGGTTGCCGAATTGCTCAATCACGAGAAGCCTTCCGGCGGCGGTGCCAAGCGTTCGACGGAGCAGGCATCGCTCGGCGCCACCAAATCGACAGGCGGCGCCAAGCTCAGCCAGAACGAGATGGACGCGCTGCGCGGGCTTATCTCGAAGAACTGGATCAAGCCGGTCGGTGCGCCTGACTTCCCGGACATGGTCGTGGTGGTCAAGTTCCGCCTCACCAAGACCGGCGAAATTGACGGCACGCCGACCGTCACCGGCAGCGGCGGCGATGCTGCGGTGCTGAGTGCGGCAAAGAGCAGTGCGCTGCGGGCAGTGATGCGCACCGCTCCGTACAATCTGCCGCAGGACAAATATGCAGGTGGCTGGGACGTTGTCGAACTGACGTTCCATCCCGCTGTAGATGACTAATAGGCCAGCCAAAAGAGGGCCCTGAACTTATGCTGAAAATTACCCGGACTATTTTCCCAATCTTCGTGACGCTTGTTGCGACATTGGCAATCGCGATACTGCCAGCACGGGCTGAGCTCAAACTCGATATCACCAAGGGTGTTGTCGAGCCGATGCCCATCGCCATTACGGATTTCCTTTCCGGCGATCAGCTTGGTGCCAATATTACGGGCGTCATTGCAGCCGATCTGGAACGGTCCGGCCTTTTTGCCCCGATCGACAAGGGCGCGTTCATCGAGAAGATTTCCAATCCCGATGCCGCACCGCGTTTCGAGGACTGGAAAGTCATCAACGCGCAGGCGCTTGTCACCGGCCGGGTCACCAAGCAGCCGGATGGCAGGCTCAAGGCGGAATTCCGCCTCTGGGATACATTCGCCGGCCAGCAGCTTGACGGGCAGCAGTTCTTCACCTCGCCCGACAGCTGGCGCCGCGTCGCCCATATCATTGCCGATGCCATCTACCAGAAGCTAACGGGTGAAAAAGGCTACTTCGACACGCGCGTCGTGTTTGTCGATGAATCCGGCACCCGGGAAAAGCGCGTCAAGCGTCTGGCCATCATGGATCAGGACGGTGCCAATGTGCGCTATCTGACCAATGGCAAGGACCTGGTGCTGACACCGCGCTTTTCACCGAGCCGCCAGGAAATCACCTATATGTCGTTCGAAGGCGCCAAGCCGCAGGTTTATCTCCTGCAGCTGGAAACCGGACAGCGTGAACTCGTCGGCAACTTCCCCGGCATGACGATTGCGCCGCGCTTCTCCTCCGACGGGCAGAAAGTGGCCATGAGCCTTCTGCAGGATGATGGCAGCGCCAATATCTACGCGATGGATGTGCGTAGCCGCACGACGACCCGCCTGACCAGCACCAGCGCCATCGATACCGGTGCATCCTATTCACCCGACAGTTCGCAGGTTGTGTTCGGATCCGACCGTGGCGGCCGGCCGCAAATCTACAAGATGGGCGCGGATGGTTCGAACCCGCAGCGCATCTCGTTCGGCGACGGTTCCTACTCCACGCCGGTCTGGTCGCCGCGCGGCGATCTGATCGCCTTTACCAAGCAGTCGGGCGGACAGTTCTCCATCGGCGTCATGAAGACGGACGGCTCGGGTGAACGCATCCTGACCAGCGGCTATCACGATGAAGGCCCGACCTGGGCTCCGAACGGCCGCGTCCTGATGTTCTACCGCTTCCCTCCCGGATCAAACAGCCCGCATCTGTTCACGATCGACCTGACGGGCCGCAACCTGCGCCAGATCCAGACACCCAATCTGGCATCCGATCCGGCATGGTCACCGCTTCTCGAGTGATTGCATCCTGATCAATCGATGATTTAAGACCATTCGCGGCGATGTTATCTCAACATTGCCGCGAATGTCGTTTTTCCGCCGCATTGTTTGCATTAAGGATGCAGGACATTCACTGATTTCGCTGTTAATCCTGGTGTTAAGAGTGGATTAACCCTGTTTCTTGAACTGGCCTTAACCTCGATATGGTTACTGCTTGTTCACCGAAACAATTCAATTCTTAAGGAGTCCAGGCTATGCGCCGCTTCGAAATGATCGCCCGCAGTCCAGTTGTCGTCGCCCTTTTCATGGCTCTCGCTATTGCGGGCTGTGCGAAGAAACCTATCAACAGCGCCGGTGATCTTGGCCTGAACGGTGCCGGTAGTGCCCGCCCGGGTTCGACCCAGGACTTCACGGTCAATGTTGGCGATCGCATTTTCTTCGATGTCGACTCCTCCGTCATCCGTGCGGATGCCCAGCAGACCCTCTCCAAGCAGGCTCAGTGGCTGCAGCGCTACCCCAACTACACCATCACCGTTGAAGGTCATGCGGACGAACGCGGCACACGCGAATACAATCTGGCTCTCGGCCAGCGCCGTGCGGCTGCGGCCCGCAACTTCCTCGCGTCGCGCGGCCTGCCGGCTGCCCGCATCAAGACCATCTCCTATGGCAATGAACGTCCGGTTGCCGTGTGCGATGCCGACTCCTGCTGGTCGCAGAATCGCCGTGCCGTTACCGTTCTCGGCGGTGCTGGCAGCTAAGCCATACATCTCTGATGTAACTGCAGAAAAGCGGCCTTCGGGCCGCTTTTTTTGTCTCACCCGCGATCACAACAAAATTTGGCCGAAGTCGCGTTGCTCGTGTTAGATAGGTTCGCCGTAAATCGTTGCGGTGGTTAAATTCCCATATCAGGGGCGGTAAAGGAATGAACAAACGACTGAAAAGATTGGTTATGGCTGTGGCGGTTCTGCCTTTTCTGGCAACCGGCGCCAGCCATGCCTCGAACCTTGATGGCAGCTTTTTTCCCGCTGCGCCGAAGGCAAATGTCGGGAAAAGTGATGCGCCGATCCTTATGGCTCAGGCAGGCGATCCGCGTGTCAGCCAGCTGGAAGAGCAGATCAGGCAGCTGACAGGCAAGATCGAAGACCTTAATTTCCAGTTGCTGCAAATGCAGGAGCAGATGCGCAAGGTTCAGGAAGACAATGAGTTCCGTTTCCAGGAACTGGAAAAGAAGGGCGGCGGTAAGAAAACCGATGCCGGCGGCAAGGGCGACCGTACGGTTGCCGGTGTCGCGCCTTCTCGGACAACAGGGGAGGCATCGCCAGATGCCTCCGCTTACCCCGCCGCTCCGTCGCGGACATCCCCATCCGACAGCACCGATTCCGCTGCTATTGACCCTCAGCCCAATGCTCCGCAGTCTCCGCAGGTTGGCGAACCGCCGCGCGCGCTTGGACAGATTGAGTTCGATGCCAATGGCAACGTAATCGGTGAAACAAGGAACGACACCGCTCCGGCAGCCAATCCCAGCCTTGCGTCGCTGCCGCAGACGGATGATCCCAATGCGCTGTACCGGCAGGCCTATCAATTGTTCCTGTCCGGCGATTATCGCAATGCCGAAGCTGCCTTCCGCAGCCATATCGAGCGGTTCCCGAAAGATCCCTCCGATCCCGACGCGCGCTACTGGCTCGGCGAATCGCTGTATGGCCAGGAACGCTACCAGGAAGCGGCATCGGTCTTCATCGACAACCACAAGCAGTTTCCCGATTCCAAGAAGAGCCCGGAAAACCTGCTCAAGCTCGGCATGACGCTGGCGAAGATGAAGGACCACGATGTCGCCTGCGCCACCTTTGCAACGGTGAGCTCACGCTATCCCAGCCTCTCGGTCGCGCTCAAAGAGCGCGTGAAGAATGAACGTGCCGCCAACAAATGCTGACCATCGCCTCGATCCGGAAGAGATTTTCGCTGGAATCGATTTCGACCGTCTGACGGCGGTCGTCGTTGCCGTTTCCGGCGGCAGCGATTCTCTCGCTCTGCTTTTCCTGCTTGATGATCTGCGCAAAAGCCGCGCCGCCTTTCCCCGTATCGTTGCCGTCACCGTCGATCATGGGCTGCGGGCTGAATCAGCGGAGGAAGCTTTGTATGTCGCGGACCTGTGCAAGGCGGCGGATCTCGACCACCATATTGTCAACTGGGCTGGAGCCAAGCCCGCCACCGGGCTGTCCGCCAAGGCGCGCGAGGCCCGCTACCGGCTGCTTCGCGGCGCCGCCGGCGAAGCGGAAACCGATGTGATCCTGACCGGCCATACGCTGGACGATCAGAACGAGACGTTCATGATGCGCGCGGCGCGCGGCGGCGAACGCGGCCTTGCCGGCATGGCGCGGTTCACCCTGCTCGAGCGGGAGACATGGCTGGTCAGGCCGCTGCTCGGGATCAAGCGCGAAGACTTGCGCGGCTATCTGCGCGCGCGGGGGATCGTCTGGCGCGACGATCCGTCCAATGCCAATCCGCATTCCGAACGGGTGCAGGTCAGAGCGGCGCTGCAGGAACAGGGCAGCGGCGACATTCCAGCGCGCGTTGCCCGCAACGGCGCGCAGCGGCTTGCCGTCAACGGCGAGGCGGCGAAGCTCTTGCTGGGTCATGTCACGGTGACGGACGGCGTCAGGGCCGAGATGAACACCGCAGGTTTCGATCAATACGGCGATGACGCTCAACGTCTCGCCATGGGGGTTCTATTGGCCGCTATGGGCGGCCTGTCGTTTCTGCCGTCGGTGGAGGAATGCGGCAAGGCCGTCCGCCATCTCACCGGCGCGGATGGCCCCCGCCGCATGAGTCTTGGCCGCTGCATAATCCAGCGGGTTAACACAGGCGTAACCATATACCGTGAAATGCGTTCGATTCCCGATGCCGTCATCGCACCCGGTTGCGCCATCGTGTGGGATGGACGTTACCGCGTGTCGAATGGCGCCCCGATCGCGCTGCGGATCAGGGCGGCGGGCGATGACGGGGTGGTGTTTTTGCAGGAGGGCGGCTGCGGCAATGTGCACCGCGCTTCGATCGCATCCAGCCCGGCCTTGGTGGTCGAGGGCCGGATTGTTGCCGTTCCGGCCGGACCGCATCACGGGAATGTGCCTGCGGGGGTCGAGGTGACACGACACGTCGCCCTGTTCGATCATATCCTTTCAGGCTATGATGAAAACCTTGCCGCCAGCGTGGCAAAATTGTTTGGTTTGCGGGATTACAAGCGATTTTCTGTAAACCAGATTGATAAGAATTGATCTCAGTTTGATTGCCAGCCTTGGCAAGGCCATGCTTCGAACCTATGTTACGTGTAAATTCCGCGTCCTTGCGGTTGTGATTGATGGGACCCGATAATGAATCCTAACTACCGGAACTTCGCACTGTGGGCGATTATCGCTTTGCTTCTGATCGCGTTGTTCAACCTTTTTCAAAGCCCTTCCCAGCGTTCGGCATCCAGTGATGTGCCCTATTCGACGTTCATAACGGACGTGAATAATGGCCGCGTGAAAACGGTGACGATCGCCGGCAACCGCATCACGGGCACCTATGCCGACAATAACGCAACGTTCCAGACCTATTCGCCTGGGGATGCCGGCCTCGTCGGCCGCCTCGAGAGCAAGAATGTCCAGATCGCCGCCCGACCCGAGACCGATGGCTCGACATCGTTTGTCGGCATGCTGATCAACTGGCTGCCGATGATCCTGATCGTCGGCGTGTGGATTTTCTTCATGCGCCAGATGCAGGGCGGCTCGCGTGGCGCCATGGGTTTTGGCAAGTCCAAAGCCAAGCTGCTGACCGAGGCGCATGGGCGCGTGACGTTTCAGGACGTGGCCGGCGTTGACGAAGCCAAGGAAGATCTGGAAGAAATCGTCGAATTCCTGCGCGATGCGCAGAAATTCCAGCGGCTTGGCGGGCGCATTCCGCGCGGCGTGCTGCTCGTGGGCCCTCCCGGTACCGGTAAGACGCTTCTGGCGCGCGCCATCGCCGGTGAAGCCAATGTGCCGTTCTTCACCATCTCCGGTTCCGACTTCGTTGAAATGTTCGTCGGTGTCGGTGCATCGCGTGTGCGTGACATGTTCGAACAGGCGAAGAAGAATGCGCCCTGCATCATCTTCATCGACGAAATCGATGCGGTCGGCCGTCATCGCGGCGCCGGTCTGGGCGGCGGCAATGATGAACGCGAACAGACGCTGAACCAGCTGCTGGTCGAGATGGATGGTTTCGAGGCCAATGAAGGCGTCATCCTGATTGCTGCGACCAACCGTCCCGATGTTCTCGATCCCGCACTGCTGCGTCCGGGCCGTTTCGACCGTCAGGTTGTTGTGCCTAACCCGGATGTTTCCGGCCGTGAAAAGATCTTGAAGGTTCACGTCCGCAATGTTCCGCTGGCACCGAATGTCGATCTGAAGGTGCTGGCCCGCGGCACGCCCGGTTTCTCCGGTGCGGACCTGATGAACCTCGTCAATGAAGCGGCGCTGACGGCAGCGCGCCGCAACAAGCGTCTCGTTACCATGCTCGAATTCGAAGACGCCAAGGACAAGATCATGATGGGTGCCGAGCGCCGCTCGACAGCCATGACCCAGGCGGAAAAGGAACTGACGGCCTATCATGAAGCCGGTCACGCCATTGTGGCGCTGAACGTGGCGATGGCCGATCCCCTGCACAAGGCGACAATCATTCCGCGCGGCCGTGCGCTCGGCATGGTCATGCAGTTGCCGGAAGCCGACCGCTATTCCATGAGCTACAAGTGGATGATCTCGCGTCTGGCGATCATGATGGGCGGCCGTATTGCCGAAGAACTGAAATTCGGCAAGGAGAACATCACGTCGGGTGCTTCATCGGATATTGAGCAGGCCACCAAGCTTGCCCGGGCGATGGTGACCCGCTGGGGCTTCTCCGACAAGCTCGGTCATGTGGCTTACGGCGAAAATCAGGAAGAAGTGTTCCTTGGCCACTCCGTTGCCCGTACACAGAACGTATCCGAGGAGACGGCGCAGCTGATCGACGCGGAGGTCCGCAAGCTGATTGATGATGCCTATACGCAGGCACGCGTCATTCTGACAAAGAAGAAGAAGGAATGGATCGCGATTGCCGAGGGTCTGCTCGAATATGAGACACTGACAGGCGAAGAGATCAAGGCAATCATGGCGGGTAACAAACCAGCCCGTGATCTTGGCGATGATACGCCGCCGTCGCGCGGTTCGGCTGTTCCGAAAGCCGGTTCAGCCAAGAAGCCGCGCAAGGGCGATGAGCCTGACAAGGGGTTGGAACCCCAGCCGCAGTCCTGATTGCGGCACGCGCCAACAAGCAACGGCCGGTATTCACCGGCCGTTTTTGCACGGATTGTTCACGGATTGAATGATAGTATAATCGCCACATAATTTGTGAAATGCGCAAGGAAAGGTCTTCTGCAATAAGCGTGAAGATCAGGCACAAGCACAACAGGCTGAACACCGGCGCCGCCGGATAAGAGTTGGCCGCACAGTTTGGATAGACACTATGGCTCGAAAATATTTCGGCACCGACGGTATTCGCGGACAGGCAAATGCCTACCCCATGACACCGGATATCGCGATGAAGGTCGGCATGGCTGTCGGCCTCGCCTTCAAGCGCGGCAATCACCGCAACCGGGTGGTGATCGGCAAGGACACCCGTCTTTCCGGCTACATGATCGAGAACGCGCTGGTCGCCGGCTTCACCTCCACCGGCATGGATGTCTTTCTGCTCGGGCCGATACCGACGCCCGCCGTGGCCATGCTGTGCCGCTCGCTGCGTGCCGATATCGGCGTAATGATTTCCGCCTCGCACAATCCCTACCATGACAACGGTATCAAGCTCTTCGGCCCGGATGGCTTCAAGCTCTCCGACGAGATCGAGCTTGAGATCGAACGGCTGATGGACGAGGACCTGTCGGGGCGGTTGTCGAGCTTTGAAGCCCTGGGACGGGCCAAGCGCGTCGATGGCGATATCTATCGCTATATCGAGTTCGCCAAGCGGACTATGCCGAAGAACATCTCGCTCGCCGGCTTGAGGATCGTCGTGGATTGCGCCAATGGTGCGGCCTACAAGGTTGCGCCCGCTGCCCTGTGGGAGCTTGGCGCCGACGTCGTGACGATCAACGACAAGCCGAACGGCACCAACATCAACGAGGATTGCGGCTCGACCCATCCGCTGAGCCTGATCAAGAAGGTGCACGAGGTGCGGGCGGATATCGGCATCGCGCTGGATGGCGATGCGGACCGTGTGCTGATCGTTGATGAAAAGGGCTCGATCATCGATGGTGATCAGCTGATGGCGGTGATCGCGCAGTCCTGGCAGGAATCGGACCGGCTTGTCGGCGGCGGCGTTGTCGCAACGGTCATGTCCAACCTTGGCTTTGAACGCTTTCTCGGCGATCGCGGCCTGACCCTGGCCCGCACCAATGTCGGCGACCGCTACGTGGTCGAGCATATGCGCAACCATGGCTTCAACATCGGCGGCGAACAGTCCGGCCATATCGTCATTTCTGATTTCTCCACCACCGGTGACGGACTTGTTTCTGCCCTGCAGATTCTGGCCGTGGTTCAGGAGGAGGGGAAACCCGTCAGCGAGGTCTGCCGCAAGTTCGAACCGGTGCCCCAGGTGCTCAAGAACATCCGCACGGCGGGCGGCAAGCCGCTTGAGGACAAGAAGGTCAAGACGGCGATCGATGATGCCCGCGACCGTCTTGGGAAATCCGGACGTCTGGTCATCCGCCCGTCGGGAACGGAGCCCTTGATCCGTGTCATGGCGGAAGGGGACGACAGCCAGCTGGTCGATACCGTCGTCAATGATATCATTTCGGTGATCTCGTCGGTCAAATCGGCAGCCTGATTTGCCGCCAGCCGCAACGCGCTGAATGGGCCCCTTTGCGGGCCCATTTTCACATCTGCTTGGCGGTATGGGGCTTGTTAACGTTAATGATCATGGTGAACAAACACGGTTAAGCGGGATTTAACTTTTTCCCTCCATATTCCCCTCTAGAACCTTAGTAGCATTCGCTGCGTTTCGATTTTTGGGCCTGACGAGGGATATGAAATGGGCATTTTCAATAAATATGCTGCAGCGAGTGCAGCTCTGCTATGCCTGGGGGCAATCCCGGCTCACGCTGCGGATCCGGTGGAAGTACCGGTGGTCGAAGTGCAGCAGTTCGGCGGATGGTATCTGCGCGGCGATATCGGCATGAGCAACCAGCGCCTCGGCAATCTGGACTATGTCGGCTTCGGCGACGCAGCGCAGCACGGCTTTCTGGAGGACGGTACGTTCGATGCCGGAATCACCGGCCAGATTGGTGTCGGTTACCAGTTCAACGATTGGCTTCGTGCTGACGTAACCGGCCAGTATCGCGGCAAAACCGAATTCAGTGCCCTTGATTTCTATTCCAATCCCGCGCTGGGACAGTATGGAACCAACCAATACCATGCGAAGAAATCCGAATGGCTGTTCCTGGCCAACGCCTATGCGGATCTTGGCACATTCAGCGGCATAACCCCCTATGTCGGTGGTGGTATCGGTGCGTCGCGCAATACGATCTCCAACTTCACCGATGACAACATACTCAATGGCGGCGGCGGTTATGCCGACAGTGCCTCCCAGTGGAACTTCGCATGGGCATTGCATGCCGGTGTCGGCATCAAGGCAACGGACCGCATGACCATCGATGTCGGGTACAGCTACGTCAATCTTGGCGATGGCCAGACTGCCAATGCGCATAATTATGATGATCGTTTCACACGCGCCAATCCTGAGCCGTTCAAATTCAAGGACATCACGTCGCATGATTTCAAGGTCGGCGTACGCTACGCTTTCTGATTGAAACGACTTGGTTTTTCGAGCGGCAGGAGCATTGCTCCTGCCGTTTTCGTTTGTTTGCAGTCTGCCGGTCTTTGCAGATTTAATGTCGCACGCAAACATATTTCTTGACTGTGAACGACATTTCTCCTAGTTCCCGGAGTGGGCCACCTCTCCCCAACGAGAGGCGTGCTATCTGTGAGGATAGGAGAAAACATGACGACGCTTGTAAAGCCGGCGCAGCGCCCGGCTAACCCGAATTTTTCATCAGGTCCCTGTGCAAAACGTCCCGGATGGTCGCTTCAAGCGCTTTCCGACGCACCGCTTGGCCGTTCGCATCGCGCCAAGGTCGGCAAGACGAAGCTGAAACAGGCGATCGATCTTACCCGCGATATCCTGCACGTTCCCGCCGATTACCGCATCGGCATTGTTCCGGCGTCCGATACCGGCGCTGTCGAGATGGCCCTGTGGTCGCTGCTCGGCGAGCGCGGCGTCGACATGGTCGCCTGGGAAAGCTTTGGCGCGGGCTGGATCACCGACGTGGTCAAGCAGCTGAAGCTTGGCGATGCCCGGACCATCGAGGCCGGTTACGGTGAACTGCCCGACCTTTCAACAGTCGATTTTGACCGCGACGTCGTCTTCACCTGGAACGGCACGACCTCGGGCGTGCGTGTGCCCAATGGCGATTTCATTCCGGCGGACCGCAAGGGCCTGACCATCTGCGACGCCACCTCGGCGGCGTTTGCGCAGCGTCTTGATTTCGACAAGCTTGATGTCGTCACCTTCTCCTGGCAGAAAGTGCTCGGCGGCGAGGGTGCGCACGGCATGCTGATCCTCAGCCCGCGGGCTGTCGAGCGGCTGGAAAGCTACAAGCCCGCCTGGCCGCTGCCGAAGATTTTCCGCCTGACCTCCGGCGGCAAGCTGATCGAAGGTATTTTCTCCGGTGAAACCATCAACACGCCGTCGATGCTGTGTGTCGAGGATTACATCGATGCGTTGAACTGGGCAAAATCGCTCGGCGGTCTGGATGGGCTTGTCGGCCGTGCTGACCGCAACTTTGCCGCACTCGATGCCTTTGTCGAACGCACGCCATGGATTGCCAACCTGGCAAAGGTCCCGGCAACCCGGTCCAACACGTCCGTGTGCCTGACCATCGTCGATCCCGAGATCACGGCGCTCGACAAGGATGCCCAGGCCAATTTCGCCAAGAACCTGGTTGCGGTTCTGGAGAAGGAAGGCGTTGCCTATGATATCGGCGCCTATCGCGATGCTCCATCGGGGCTGCGCATCTGGGCAGGCGCGACGGTCGAAACGGCCGATCTCGAAGCGCTGACGCTGTGGCTCGACTGGGCATTCCAGTCGCAAAAGGCCGCGCTGAAACAGGCTGCCTGATTTCACCGGCTTGACGTGACCGCAGCGGATGCGGTCACCCCCATTCAAAATTTCACCGATTCAACGATGGAGGCCATGATGGCACCGCGCGTACTCGTATCCGATAAACTCTCCCCGACCGCCGTTCAGATCTTCAAGGATCGTGGCGTAGAGGTCGATTACCTGCCTGATCTGGGCAAGGACAAGGAAAAGCTGGCCGAAGTGATCGGCCAGTATGACGGTCTTGCCATCCGTTCGGCCACCAAGGTCACGGAAAAGCTGATTGCCGCCGCCACCAACCTGAAGGTCATTGGCCGCGCCGGTATCGGCGTCGACAATGTCGATATTCCCGCCGCATCCCGCCGGGGTATCATCGTGATGAACACGCCTTTCGGCAATTCCATCACCACGGCCGAACATGCCATCGCGCTGATGTTCGCGGTTGCCCGCGAACTGCCGGAAGCAGACGCTTCCACCCGCGCCGGCAAGTGGGAAAAGAACCGCTTCATGGGCGTCGAGATCACCGGCAAGACGCTGGGTATCATCGGTTGCGGCAATATCGGTTCGATTGTCGCCACGCGCGGCGTCGGCCTCAAGATGCACGTCATCGCCTTCGATCCGTTCCTGTCGGAAGGCCGGGCTGAAGAGCTGGGCGTCGAGAAGGTCGAGCTTGACGAACTGCTGGCACGGGCCGATTTCATCAGCCTGCACACGCCGATGACCGACAAGACCCGCGGCATCATCAATGCGGATACCATCGCCAAGATGAAGGACGGCGTGCGCATCGTCAATTGCGCCCGCGGCGGCCTGATCATCGAGAAGGATCTCGTCGCGGCCCTGAAGGCGGGCAAGGTTGCCGGTGCCGGCATCGACGTGTTCGAGGTGGAACCTGCGACGGAGAACGAGCTGTTCAACCTGCCGAACGTCGTCTGCACGCCGCATCTTGGCGCGTCGACGAGCGAAGCGCAGGAGAATGTCGCACTGCAGGTTGCCGAGCAGATGGCGGACTACCTGATCAAGGGTGCGGTTTCCAACGCGATCAACATGCCGTCGATCACGGCGGAGGAAGCGCCGCGCCTGAAGCCGTTCGTCAAGCTGGCGGAAGTGCTGGGCGCCTTTGTCGGGCAGGTCACCGATGAGCCGATCCAGGAAGTGGAAGTGCTGTTCGACGGTTCCACCGCCGCGATGAATACCCGGGCGCTCGTCAGCGCGGCCCTGGCCGGGCTGATCCGCCCGCAGGTGGCGGATGTGAACATGGTGTCGGCACCGGTCATGGTGAAGGAACGGGGCATTATTCTCTCCGAAGTGCGCCGTGACAAGTCGGGTGTGTTCGACGGCTATATCAAGCTGACGGTCAAATCCGCTTCATTGACGCGTTCGATTGCCGGTACCTGTTTTTCCGACGGCAAGCCGCGCTTCATCCAGATCAAGGGCATCAATCTCGATGCCGAAGTTGGCCAGCACATGCTCTACACGACCAACAACGACACACCCGGCATGATCGGCATGCTCGGAACGATCTGCGGCAAGAACGGCGTCAACATCGCCAACTTCTCGCTGGGCCGCGACAATCCCGGCGGCAACGCCATCGCCATGCTCTATCTCGACGAGCGGATTCCGGATCATGTTCTGGAAGAACTGCGCGTGAACAAGGCAATTGTTTCGGCCAAACCGCTGGAATTTGACATCGGCTGATTGTAGGGATGGCGTATGTCGACATCCCAAACGCACACACTGAACTGGCGCCGGATGGAAGCGGGGGACCTCGCTTCCGTCATCGCCATGGCGGCCGTCATCCATACGGATTTTTTCGAGGATGATGCGATCTATCTGGAACGCATGCGCCTTTACGGCAAAGGCTGCTTTGTCCTCGAGGGGCAGAGCGGTGAACTTTTTGGCTATGCGATCACGCATCCGTGGCAGCTCTTCGCCACGCCAGCCCTGAACAGCCTGCTCGAGCGCCTGCCGGATCATCCGACGACCTATTATCTGCACGATATCGCGCTCCTGCCCGCCTCGCGCGGCAGCGGTGCGGCGCCGCGCATCGTGTCGATCCTTGCCGATCAGGCGCGTGCCGAGGGGCTCGAAACCATGTCGCTGGTCTCGGTCAACAATTCCGCCGGCTTCTGGCAGAAGCAGGGTTTCGCGGTGGTGCAGCGGCCGGAACTCGACGCAAAACTCAAATCCTATTCGGATGATGCCTGTTTCATGCTGCGCAGGCTTGCCTGATCAGGCAGCGGCGTGCTTGCGCCCGCTGATTTCGGCAATACCGATGCCGCCGAGAACCAGCACCAGGGCGACGGCGTGATAGAGGTGAAATGCCTCGCCCAGCAGGATCACGGCCAGCAACGTGCCGAAGATCGGCACCGCATTGATGAACAGGCCGGCGCGATTGGCGCCGATATATTCGACCCCCTTGATGAACAGCACCTGTGCGGCAAGCGACGGCAAAAGCGCGGTGTAAAGCACGACCATCGTGCCGGTAAAATCCGGTGCGACCAGCGCGCCATCCAGCCATTCCCAGATCGTGAACGGGATGGCGGTGGCAAAGGCAAAGAACGTCATGACCGTCATCAGGCTCTGCCAGTGAATGGCCGGGCGAAGCCGCAATGCCACGGTATAGCCGCTGTAGAACAGCACGGCGAGCAGCATCAGCGCATCGCCCTGATTGACCTCGAGTTCCGCCAGCTTGAGGAAGCTGCCATGTCCGGCGGTCAAGGCCACGCCGACGAGCGACAGGCTGAAGCCGAAGATCTGGCCGGGGCGCACGGCCATGCCGAACAGTAGCAGGTTGGCAACGAAGATCACCATCGGCATGCCGGCCTGTTCGATGGTGACGTTGATGGCCGAGGTATAGTTCAAGGCGGTGTAGAGGGCCATGTTGAAGAAAGTGAAGCCGAATCCGCCCAGGGCGGCGAGCAGCGGCAGATGCGCGCGCAGCACTTTCCAGTCCCGCCTGACCTGGCTGCCGCTGATTGCGGCGACGACCGCGAAGGCGATAAGCCAGCGCAGCATGGTCAAAAGCATCGGCGAGATATGGCCGACCGCGAGCTTGCCCGCCACGGCATTGCCGCCCCACAGGAGGGCGGTGACGAGCAGAAAGATGTATGCGGTGCGATTCATGGCGGGCTGCTTATACTTTGGCGGGAGAAGTGTTGCGGTGTGGCCAGAACAATAGGTTTATTCGTTTAATAATGGCAAATTGGCCACGCTTCAGCCGAAAGAATTGTCGCGCTTTTATGAACCAGCCTGTATAGAAGCACCGCATTTAGCAAAAAATGCATGACGAGGTTATGACTCGAGGAGTTTTGAATGGCAAATGTTGTGGTGATCGGCTCCCAGTGGGGTGACGAGGGCAAGGGCAAGATTGTCGATTGGCTTTCCGAACGGGCCGATATCATTGTCCGCTTTCAGGGCGGGCACAATGCCGGCCATACGCTGGTTGTCGATGGTGTCACCTACAAGCTGTCGCTGTTGCCATCGGGCGTGGTGCGCAAGGGCAAGCTCTCGATCATCGGCAACGGTGTTGTCTTCGATCCGCATGCATTCATCGCCGAAAAGAAAAAGCTCGAGGCGCAGGGTGTCGTCATTACGCCCGAAACGCTGAAGATCGCCGAGAACACGACGCTGATCCTGTCGATCCATGGTGAGCTTGACCGCCGCCGCGAAGCCTCCAATTCAGGCACCAAGATCGGCACGACCGGCCGCGGCATCGGCCCGGCCTATGAAGACAAGGTCGGCCGCCGCGCCATTCACGTGCTTGATCTCGCCGATCCCGACACGCTTCCGGCGAAGATCGAACGGCTGCTGGCCCATCACAATCCGCTGCGCCGCGGTCTCGGCATCGAGGAAGTCGATGGTTCCAAGCTGCTGGCCGAACTGCTTGAGGCCGCGCCGCACATCATCCCGTTCATGGACCGCGTCTGGTATGTTCTCGACCAGAAGAAACGGGCCGGCGAGCGCATCCTGTTCGAAGGCGCACAGGGTACACTGCTCGATATCGACCATGGCACCTATCCGTTCGTGACATCGTCGAACACCGTGGCCGGCCAGGCATCCGCCGGTTCCGGTATCGGACCCGGCTCGCTGCACTATGTTCTCGGCATCACCAAGGCCTATACGACCCGCGTCGGCGAAGGCCCGTTCCCGACCGAACAGCAGAATGAAGTTGGCGAATTCCTCGGCCAGCGCGGCCATGAATTCGGCGTCGTCACCGGGCGCAAGCGCCGTTGCGGCTGGTTCGATGCGGTGCTGGTGCGTCAGGCTGTTGCCAACAACGGCATCAGCGGTATCGCGCTGACCAAGCTCGACGTGCTCGACGGTCTCGATGAGATCAAGGTTTGCACCAGCTATGAACTCGATGGCGAGGTCATCGATTACCTCCCGGCCAGCCAGGGCGCGCAGGCGCGCGTCAAGCCGATCTATGTGACGCTGGAAGGCTGGAAAGAGACAACGGCCGGAGCACGCAGCTGGAGCGAACTGCCGGCGCAGGCGGTGAAATATGCCCGCTATCTGGAAGAGCTGATCGGTGCGCCGATCGCGTTGCTTTCGACCAGCCCGGAACGGGACGACACAATACTTGTTACCGACCCGTTTCATGATTAGACTCACAAACGGGTTTCGATGTTAATCTCACAACAAAACCATAGGTTTGGGTGAATGGCTGATTTCGTTGCAGTATTGAGAAAGACAATTGACGGGCTCGCGGACCCAAAGCCCGAGCTCCGTCAACGTGTGTATGCAAAGGCTCGCGCAACGATTGAGCAAAAGCTTGCGACGCTGAATGCGCCGGAAGCTGTCGCCGTTCGCCAGAAACAGGCGCTGGAAGATGCGATCACCGAAGTCGAGTCGGATTTCGCGCCTGCTCTCGACGATCTGACGCATGTCCGGGACCCGGTTCCCGTTGCGGCCCCTGTTCCGCCGCCACCACCGCCGGTCGCCCCGGCACCGGTTGTGGCAAAGCCGGAGCCTGCTGCGGCGATACCGGCAAAGCCGGCACCCGTCGCAACGCCTCCGGTCGTGCCTGCGCCATCCTTTACCAAGCCCATCGCCCAGTCCGATGCGCTTGAGGATTTCCTGACGACCCACACGCCGAGCGGCGCCAAGCCGATCGAGCATCGGGAGGACGGGTTCCACAATGAACGATCGGATGAGCGCCCCCTTGCCGGATCTTTTTCCGGTATGGCCGGCAAGCTGAAATCCGGACGTGGACCGGAAGAGGAGCTTGACGACGAGCCGGAACTGAAACCGGAGGACCGCGGGCCCACGGACTATGGCGTTTACTCGCGCGGACCGCTGAAGCAGCCGAAACAGAAGCGTTCGCTGGTTCCCCTGGTCAGCCTTCTCGGCCTGCTCGTCCTTATTGGTGGCGGTGCCTATGCCGGCTGGACCTACAAGGACCAGATCGCTGCACGGGCCGCATCGGTCAAGACCTACCTTGCCAGCCTGACAGGCGGCGGCGACAAAGCCCCGGCGAAACCGGCCGAGACTGCCGGCAACCAGTCGGCAACACCGCCGGCGAAGACAGAACAGCCCGCGCAACCTGCGGCACAGCCTGCAGCGCCAACGGCACCGGCAGGCGAAGCAAAGCCCGAACCGAAATTGACGCAGCGGCTGTTGCCGGACGGACAGGAAATCAATCCGGGCCCGGCCAACGACACGCCGTCGCTGGGCGAGGGCACATCGGTTGCCGCGTCGACGCCGGATCAGCAGCCTGCAACACAGCCGCCAGCGCAGGGACAGCAGACGCCTCCGGCCGGACAGACAACGCCCCCGCCAGCGGCGCTGCCGATCGGCCAGAAGGCGTTTTTCTATGAGGAACGTTCCGGACAGGATGCCGGCACGGCGGATGCGGGCGGTGTCGTCTGGTCCGTGGTGCAGGAATCGCCGGGCAACGACCTGCCGCCCGAACCGGCAATCCGGGCTGAGGTGACTATCCCGGACCGTGGCATCAAGCTGCGCATGGTCATCCGCCGCAACGGTGACAAGACGCTGCCGGCCAGCCATCTCGTCGAAATGATCTTCACGGTTCCCGAAGGGTTCCCCGGCGGGTCCATCGATGCGGTGTCGCGCATGACGCTGAAGGATACCGAACAGGCTCCCGGCAGCCCGCTCGTCGGCATCCCGGCCAAGATTGCCGACAACTTCTTCATCATTGCGATGAATGACGCGAAAACCGCAGTTGATACCAACATGGCTCTGCTGCGCCGTCAGTCGTGGATCGATATCCCGATTGCCTACAAGACCGGTCGCCGTGCGCTGCTGACGCTGGAAAAAGGCTTGCCGGGCGAGAAGGCCTTTGACGACGTGCTGAAGGCATGGGCGGCCAAGGCAGGCGGCTAGTCCGTCGCGCCCCAACGACCGATGAAAAAGGCTCCGTGGAAACGGAGCCTTTTTTCATCGCAATTGTTTTTCCATGGGTTGCCCGCCAATCTCGCGGGCTGGTTCCCCGCTTGTTTGCGGCGGGCGCCGGTAGTAGACATCCCACTCGTCCTCGCCCGTCTGCGTAAAACCGTGGCGGGCATAAAAGCGTCCGGCGTCGCTTTGCTGGAGCACGCTCAGGCGGATCGGCAGGTCGGCGGCGTCGGCTTCGCCGAGCAGCCGCTGCAGAACCGCGCTGCCCAGACCTTTTCCCTGCTGCTCGGGCGCGATGTAGAAATGCTCAAGCAGCAGATCTCCGTCTGCCGGTCCCATCGCCACGCATCCGGCCAGTTCCCCCTGGGGCCGCATGATGAGCCTTGTATAATGCGGGCGGTATGAATTGCGAAAGCGGTCATAGGCGCGCCACTCGTCAAACCGTCCGATCCGTTCCAGGCTTTCACGCATGCAACGAAGGCGTAATTGCAGAAGCCGGTCGAAATCTTCTACGGTGGCGGGTTCTAAGGTGAACATGGAAAGCTGCCTGTGGTGACTCGTTTGCCTACAGGCTGGTTTTAGCGCAAGTCTTTGTCAATATTGTCATGGTCCGCAGGGGGATTTGGAGGAGACGGGGATGATCGGCTACACGATGATCGGAACGAATGACCTGGAAAAATCCCTGCGTTTCTATGATCCACTCATGGCGGCAATGGATCTTGATCAATGCTGGCGCGATGAGCAGTCGGTTTCATGGGGCAAGCGCGCGGATGAGTCCAGCCCGCGATTCTTCGTCGGCTATCCTTTTGACGGCGGGGCTGCAACGGTTGGCAATGGCAGTATGACCGCGTTCCTGTTCGACAATGCCGGCATCGTCGACCAGCTCCATGCGCTGGCGATGCAGAACGGCGGAAGCGACGAGGGCGCGCCGGGGCGAAGGCCGCATTACGGCGCGGGTTTTTACGGCGCTTATGCGCGCGATCCCGACGGCAACAAGCTGGCTTTCGTCTGCTACAACGCCGGATGAGACGGACGGCGCAGGGGCTGAAAATGCAAAAGGCCCCGTATATCCGGGGCCTTTTGTCTCATTCGCGATGCGCTTGTCAGCGCGCGTCGGAACCGGTCGAAACCAGCGCCTTCAATTGTTTGCTGGCCGCTGCTTTCACCGCATCCTGCACCTTCTCGAAAGCACGCACTTCGATCTGACGCACGCGCTCGCGGCTGATGCCGAACTCGGTCGACAGGTCCTCAAGCGTTACTGGATCGTCGGCCAGGCGGCGGGCCTGGAAAATGCGCCGTTCGCGGTCATTGAGCGATGACATCGCACCGGAGAGCATTTCGCGCCGGTTCTCCAGTTCGTCCTGTTCGATCAGCATGTCTTCGGCGCTGTCGTGGTCGTCGACCAGCCAGTCCTGCCAGTCACCGCCGGCTTCGCCGTCGGAAGAGCGGATCGGGGCGTTCAGCGATGCATCGCCGGACAGCCGGCGGTTCATCGATACGACCTCGTCCTCGGACACGCTAAGGCGGGTGGCGATTTCCTTGACCTGTTCAGGGTTGAGGTCGCCGTCGTCCAGCGCCTGAATCTTGCTCTTCACCTTGCGCAGGTTGAAGAACAGGCGCTTCTGGTTGGCTGTCGTGCCCATCTTGACCAGGCTCCACGAGCGCAGGACATATTCCTGGATCGAGGCCTTGATCCACCACATGGCATAGGTCGCCAAACGGAAGCCGCGTTCCGGCTCAAACCGCTTGACCGCCTGCATCAGGCCGACATTGCCTTCGGAAATGACCTCGCCGATCGGCAGGCCGTAGCCGCGATAACCCATGGCAATCTTGGCGACGAGCCGCAGATGGCTGGTCACGAGTCTATGGGCCGCTTTCGGATCGGCATGCTCCAGATACCGCTTGGCGAGCATGTACTCTTCCTGCGGTTCGAGCATGGGAAAACGGCGAATCTCTTCGAGATAACGGGTCAGTCCCCCGTCACCGGCAACAATACTTGGAAGATTTTGGGCCACTGAGCACCCCTCCTCATTGTGAGATGAACCCCCATTATCGGCGGGTTCGCAGCAACCGGCCGCCCGCATTGCGCGGCACGACCGGACCAGTGCTATCCATATATAGGTAGCATTTTGTCAAAAACACGATGCATTAAGAACCGAAACAATTTGTCACATAAATGTGAACAACAGAGTCAAGATTTCCGCCTGCGTTCTATAACGTACGGTATGAAATAAAGTTCCGCAAGTGTTTTCGATTTTTTCTGCGGGGGATCCCTAAAGCGGAGTTGTCCGGAATGCGGTCAGCAGTTCGGCCATATCCTCCGGCACATCCGCTTCAAAGCGCATGATCTCGCCGGTGGACGGGTGTTCGAATGCCAGCACCTGCGCATGCAGCGCCTGCCGTGAAAAGCCCTTGACCACGCTCTGCAGGGGTTCGGCCAGCTTGTTGGCCTTGGTCTTGTAGGCGCTGCCATATTCCACGTCGCCCACCAGGGGGTGGCCGATATGGGCCATGTGCACGCGGATCTGATGGGTCCGTCCGGTTTCAAGGCGGCATTCGATCAGCGAGGCGACCGCCGTCGAATCCTCTTTGGCGCCGAAGCGTTCCTGCACGTCGAAATGCGTGACGGCATGGCGGGCGTCGTCGCGTTCCTCATGCACGACCGCCTGCTTGGTGCGGTCGCGGTGCGAGCGGCCGAGCGGCGCGTCGATGGTGCCGGTCTTGCGGTCGGGCGTGCCCCAGACAAGCGCGAGATAGGCGCGTTCCAGATCGCCGGTGCGGCCGTGATCGGCAAACTGGGCGCTGAGGTGGCGATGGGCGAGGTCGTTCTTGGCCACGACCATGACGCCGCTGGTTTCCTTGTCGAGACGGTGCACGATGCCCGGACGTTTGACGCCGCCGACGCCGGACAGCGTATCGCCGCAATGGTGGATCAGCGCATTGACCAGCGTGCCGGTCCAGTTGCCGTTGCCGGGATGTACCACGAGACCGGCGGGCTTGTTGATGACGATCAGGTCGGCATCCTCGTAGAGAATGTCGAGCGCGATGTCTTCGCCGGCGGGCGTCGCATCTTCCGGTTCGGGAATTTCCACCGTGATGCTGACGCCTTCGCGCAGCTTGTGTTTCGTCTCGCGCACGACCTTGCCGTCGACGCTGACCTGCCCGTCGCCGATGAGCGCCTGGATGCGGTTGCGGGACAGATCCGGTGCCAGCTGCGCCGAGAGCCATGCGTCAAGTCGCTTGCCCGTTGCCTCGTTATCGGTAATTAGCTCTTTCAAAGACCGCGTCCCTTCGTTACAGAGGCTTGGTTTCGAAACCTCGGAGAATGCCATACATGGCCAATATCAATGCTGATACGGAAACGGAAGAGCAGCCGCTCGATCCAGCAATGGAACGGGTGCGCCGCAAGATGATCCGGCTTCTGGCTGTTTCCATCGGCATCATGGTGATTGGTCTTATGGCGGTGCTTGCGGCCATTGTCTACAAGATTAACCAGCCGGTGGGTGGCGCGGCCAAGCCGGCAGCGGTCCGTTCCGAGGCGTCGGGGCAGCCGATCGGCGATGCGCTGGTGGGTGAAGCCATCACGCTTGATCCCGGCACGCGCGTGCTGTCGCACAATCTTTCCGGATCGATGCTGTCGCTGGAAACGCGGCTGGCAAACGGCACGCGGCAGATTCTCGTCTATGACGTGGCGACAAAACGCGTCGTGGCGCGCATTTCGGAAGCGGCCAATTAGATATTGAAGACCGCTGCAATGACCATTCTGTTGCAAATGGTCATTGCACTTTTCGATTTGCTTGATTATACCCGCGCAATCGACTGCGCGCCCATCGTCTAGCGGTCAGGACGGCGCCCTCTCACGGCGCAAACAGGGGTTCGATTCCCCTTGGGCGTACCACTCACCTGAAATACGAAGAAGAATGTCTGGCCGGTTTGCACCGGCCATTGATCGTATCAGGCACGCTTTTTCCTGGGTGCGGCCGCGCGCGGCCTGGTTTCAAGGCCGCTCTTGTAGAGATTGTTGCGGTCGAGGTTCTTGACGTCGCGTTCGCCGCACAGCGCCATGGTGACATCGAGTTCGTTGCGGATGATCTCCAGAGCTTGCGTGACGCCCTGCTTGCCGCCCGCACCCAGCCCGTAGAGGAAGGCGCGGCCGATGAAGGTGCCCTTGGCGCCGATGGCGAGCGCCTTCAGCACATCCTGACCGGAGCGGATGCCGCCATCGAACAGCACTTCGATCTTGTCGCCGACCGCATCGACGATATCGGCGAGCGCTGAGATCGAGGAGGGAGCGCCATCCAGCTGGCGGCCGCCGTGATTCGACACGATAATGGCATCGGCGCCGGTCGAGACGGCCATGCGCGCATCCTCGACATCGAGAATGCCCTTGAGGATGAGCTTGCCGCCCCAGCGTTCCTTGATCCAGGCAACATCGTTCCAGGACAGGCGCGGGTCGAACTGTTCATCCGTCCACGTGCCGAGTGAAGAGAGATCGCCGACACCCTTGGCATGGCCGACGATATTGCGGAACGTGCGGCGCTCGGTCTTCAGCATGCCGAGGCACCATTGCGGGCGGGTGGCCATCTGCCAGATGTGCTTGGCGGTGAATTTCGGCGGGGCGGACAGTCCGTTGCGCACATCCTTGTGGCGCTGGCCGAGAATCTGCAGATCGAGCGTCAGCACCAGTGCGGAGCATCTGGCCGCCTTGG
Organism: uncultured Phyllobacterium sp.; assembly: GCF_902479695.1. Classification (NCBI taxonomy): domain Bacteria; kingdom Pseudomonadati; phylum Pseudomonadota; class Alphaproteobacteria; order Hyphomicrobiales; family Phyllobacteriaceae; genus Phyllobacterium; species uncultured Phyllobacterium sp. The sequence continues at coordinate 31,782 of NZ_CABSQF010000050.1, forward strand.
CACGGTCGATCAGATCTTTGACGAAGTCGCGGTCGCGCATGACATAGAGCTGGAACCAGAATGGCTTCTTCGTTACCGAGGCGACGTCCTCGATGGAACAGATGCTCATGGTCGACAGGGTGAACGGCACGCCGAATTCCTCGGCCGCCTGAGCCGCCAGCATTTCGCCGTCCGCATGCTGCATGCCGGTCAGGCCGGTCGGGGCGAGGGCAACCGGCATGGAGACGGCCTGGCCCGCCATGGTGCTTTCCAGTGTCCGGTCGCTCATATCGACGGCCACGCGCTGGCGCAGCTGGATCTTGCGGAAATCCTCCTCGTTGGCGCGGTAGGTGCTTTCCGTCCAGGCACCGGAATCCGCATAGTCGAAAAACATTTTCGGCACGCGGCGCTGGGCAATTCTCTTCAAATCGGCAATTTCAACGGTCTTGGGCATGGGTTCCGTCCGGAGGTTTCTGTTTTTGATTTTCGACAATAGCAAGGTTGGGAAGACAAGCACGAGAATTGTCAGAACGTGCCAAAAAGTCATATACGATTAATTGCTTTACAGGTAAATTCTTATTGAGGGTTTGGCATAAGCCCGGCGATTTGGCTATGATCGCGCTCCTGCCTCGTTATTTTCCGAAGGATATCCATTCATGACAAAACAACCGGTTCTCGTGCTCGGCCCTCTCATGCCTTATCTGCTGGCGGAGCTGGAGAAACGATATGCGGTGGAGAAACTCTACGCGGAAAAGGATGCGCTGAAATTCCTGCAGGAGAATGCCGGGCGTTTTCGCGCTGCGGTGACCAGCACGTTTACCGGCATCACCGCCGATATGATCGACCTGTTGCCACAGGTGGAGATCATTTCGTCCTTCGGTGTCGGAACGGACTCGCTGGATGTCGCCTATGCCAATACCAGGGGAATCCGGGTTGCCAATACGCCCGATGTGCTGAATGAAGACACGGCCAACATGGCGCTGCTGCTGCTGCTCGCCGCGACGCGCGATCTGGTCAAGAACGATCGGTTTGTGCGCGAGGGACGCTGGGCCAGGGGCGAAAGCGCACCGCTGGCGCTGGGTATCGAAGGCAAGCGCGTCGGCCTTGTCGGGCTCGGGCGTATCGGCAGCGTCATCGCCAAGAAGCTTCTCGCGTTCGGATGCGACGTCGCCTACCACACCCGCAGCAGGAAGGTTGACGCGCCCTATGCCTATTACGACAATCTCGTCGAGCTCGCCCGCGACAGTGCCGCGC
>NZ_CABSQF010000051.1:0-32983 GCF_902479695.1 uncultured Phyllobacterium sp.
CTTCTATGCAGTCGACAACGGCAAGAAGTTTGCCGGAGCCGAACTGCAGGGCTGGAAGGCCTACAATATCAGCTCGGACAAGCGCACCGGCATCGGCGGCTGGAGCGACCAGCAGCTCTTCGACTACCTCTCGAAGGGCCACGCGGAAAATCGCGGCGCCGCCACCGGCAGCATGGGGGAAGCCGTCGACTTCAGCCTGCGTCATCTGACGCCGGAAGACATCAAGGCCATCGTCACCTATGTGAAATCGGTACCGCCGCAGACGTCCACCGACAAGGCTGTGGTCGAAGCGGAACCCGCTGCGCTCGCCGTCTCCACTGCCTATGCCCCGGCTGCGGACGCGGCAACGCAGGATGGGCTCGGGCTGAAGCTTTTCCAGGGCGCCTGCGCCAGCTGTCACGGCTGGAACGGTGAAGGCCTGCAGACGCCTTATGCCGCGCTGAAAGGCAGCCGAACGGTCAACGATCCCGACGGCACCAACCTCATACAGGTCATCCTGAAAGGCGCACATATGACAACGCCGCAAGGCAGGCAGTCCATGCCGGCCTTCGCCAATGCCTATTCGGATGTCGAGATCGCGGCGCTGAGCAATTATGTGCTGGGGCATTTCGGCGGCAAGCAATCGGCCATTACCCCGGCGGATGTGGCCAAGGCGCGCACGCAATAGACTGAAAGGCAGGATATGAGAGGTAACCCTTGATTTAGGGAATGATCTTTCCCTATATTAGGGCATGACCGAAACCACCGCATCAGACACCATGCGCGGCCGTGGCCGCCCCCGCGAATTCGATATGAACGAAGCGCTCGACAAGGCTTTGCGCGTCTTCAGCGAACGCGGCTACCACGCCACCTCGATCGGCAATCTGACCGACGCCATGCAATTGGCTTCAGGCAGCGTCTACAAGGCGTTCAAGGACAAGCGCGGCGTGTTTCTGGCAGCCTTTGACCGGTACCGGACCGTGCGCAGCGGCAAGCTGCGCGCCGTCATCGATACGGAAAAGACGGGCTATGAACGCATCCGTGACGCCTTGACCCTTTATGCCGATGTCTCGCATGGCCAGACGGGGAAATTGGGCTGCCTTGTCGTCAGTTGCGCCAGCGAGCTGGCAACGTTCGACCCGGAGGTCGCGAAAAAAGTCGCGGCTGCCATGGATAGCAATGAAGCCGTGCTGCGGGACCTGATCGAGCTGGGCCAGAATGACGGCTCGGTGCCCGCCCATGTCGATGGCAAGGCGACGGCGCGGCTGCTGCTCTGTCTGGTCCAGGGCATGCGCGTTGTCGGAAAAACCGGCCGTACACGCGAAGAAATGATGGCCGCCGTGACCGTGGCCATGAAAACCCTGACCTGATCGCATCCATCAATAAACGCTCAATTCCCTCCCAAGGAGTTATTCATGTCCTCCCCCCATTCAGACACCCCGTCTGATCATCCGGCCATTTCCCCGTGGTTGACGCTGCTGCTCGCGACCGCCTGCGGGCTGATTGCCGCCAACCTCTATTACGGCCAGCCGCTGGCCGGGCCCATCAGCGCGGAACTTGGCATGTCACCGGCAGCCGCCGGCCTCATCGTCACGCTGACGCAGATCGGCTACGGCCTCGGCCTGCTGCTGATCGTGCCGCTGGGCGATCTCTTCGAAAACCGCCGCCTGATCCTGACCGTCATTTTCGCCGGTGCCGCGGCGCTGCTCGCTGCCGGACTGGTCACCCATCCCCTGCCGTTCCTCGCCGCCGCCCTCTTCATCGGGCTCGGCTCGGTCGCCGTACAGATCCTCGTCCCCTATGCCGCCCACATGGCTCCGGAAGCCGCACGCGGCAAGGTTGTCGGCAATGTCGTCAGCGGCCTGATGCTGGGCATCATGCTGGCGCGCCCCGCCTCCAGCTTCATCGCGCAGTTTTCCTCGTGGCACGTGGTGTTCTACCTCTCCTCCGCCGCGATGATCGTCCTGATGATCGTGCTGGCATTGGCCCTGCCGAAGCGGGTTCCCGCCTCGAAACTCGCCTACCGCCACCTGCTGTCATCCATGGGCCGTCTGGCGGTGACAACGCCGATCCTGCAGCGCCGCGCGCTGTATCAGGCCTGCATGTTCGGAGCCTTCAGCGTGTTCTGGACCACGACACCGCTGCTGCTGGCCGGACCGGAATTCGGCCTGTCGCAGGGCGGTATTGCCCTGTTTGCGCTGGCAGGTGTTGCCGGCGCCATTGCGGCCCCCATTGCCGGACGCTGGGCCGATCGCGGCCTGACGCGCCCGGCAACGATCTTTGCCTTGCTGCTGGTATCGGCATCGTTTCTGATGACACATCTGGCGCCGCATGGCTCGGCACTGGCGCTCGGCCTGCTCACGGCAGCCGCCATCCTGCTCGACTTTGGCGTCACCACCAATCTCGTGCTGGGACAGCGGGCGATCTTCTCGCTCGGACCGGAATACCGCAACCGCCTGAACGGGCTTTACATGGCGACATTCTTTGCCGGCGGCGCCATCGGTTCGGCCGTCGGCGGCTGGGCCTTTGCCCATGGCGGCTGGTGGCTGACCTCCTGGATCGGCTTTGCCCTTCCGGTGCTGGCGCTTCTCTATTTCACCACGGAAAAGCGCGCCGTGCTGGTGCCCGCCACATGAAACTCAATGTGGGGCTGCCAAAGCCCCGCAGCCCGGCACGTCCTCCAGCCGGTAATAGACCGGGATACCCCGCTCATTGGCAAGGCGGACATCATTGTCCGCCCCCTTTGAATCGCCGGGCAGGCGCAGGATCGCATCGCACAGCGCGATCAGCCGCCCGGCCGCCGGATGGAATATCTGGTCGTAAAGCGCATCGCCGATCGTCTTGCCGCCCGCCGCATGCCATACGGGCAAGGCCACCCATTCGCCGATCATCGGCAGATGTCCGGCCTGAAACAGCGGCCAGGACACTTCCTCCAGCCGCTTGAGATTGTCAGCCATCTTGCCGGCATCGTCATTGGTTCCGGACCGGTATGGCCCGGCGATCAGAATAAGCATGTTCTTCTCCGTATGTTTTGTGAGGATCAAGCGAAAATGTGCAGGGCGGCGTGCTGCAGCAGCATGATTGTCTTGCCGTCCTGAATGGCGCCGCTGCCGATCATGGCCAGCGCCTGGGCAAAGGGCAGTTCGAGGACATCGATATCCTCACCCTCGGCTGCTTCGCCGCCGCCATCCGAAACCTGGTCCGACGAGGTGTATTCCCCGACAAAGAAATAAAGCTTTTCGGTCACCGACCCCGGACTCATGAAAGCTTCGAAGACTTTGCGCACATGCTGCACGCGATAGCCGGTCTCCTCCTCCGCTTCCTTGCGGATGCGCTCCTCCGGCGAGATATTGTCGAGCAGCCCGGCGGGCGCCTCGATCAACAGCTCGCTGCAGCCATTGACAAAGGCGGGGTAGCGGAACTGGCGCGTCAGGATGACCGTGCGCCGCGCCCTGTCATAGAGCAGGATCACCGCGCCATTGCCGCGATCATAGGTTTCCCGGTTCTGCGTCTGCCACGTGCCGTCGCGGCGCAGATAATCGAATGTCGTCTTTTTCAGCACGAACCAGTCATCGGCAAGAATTTTCACGGTCCGGACACGGACACGGTCGGCAAGCTTGGTCATTGGGCACCACCATGGGACAGGATTGGCTTGATAAAACGTGCAACTTCGTGCAGAGTCAAGAAATATCGTGCAATATTTTGAGGACCACATGCTGACGCAACAGCGCAAGGCGCATATTCTCGCGGTTCTGAAGGATACAGGACAGGTCGTCGCCAAGACCCTGAGCGAGCAACTCAACCTGTCGGAAGATACGATCCGCCGGGATTTGCGCGAGCTGGCGGCGGAGGGACTGTTGCAGCGGGTGCATGGCGGAGCTCTGCCCGCCTCGCCTGCCCTTGCCGACTTTTCGGGACGCCAGGCCATTGCCACCGATGGAAAGAAAGCCATCGGCCGCGCCGCGGCAGCCATGATCCGACCCGGACAGGTTGTGTTTGTCGACGGCGGCACGACGGCCGTGCAGCTCGTCCGCCATTTGCCGCCGGGGCTCGAGGCAACCATCGTCACCCATAGCCCCAGCATTGCCGTCGAGCTCGTTGCTCATCCCGGCATGACGGTGGAGATGATCGGCGGGCGGCTGTTCAAACATTCTGTCGTCGCCGTGGGTGCATCGGCCATCGAATCCATCGCCCGATTCCGTGCCGACATCTATTTTATGGGCGTCACCGGCATTCACCCGGAAATCGGCCTGACGACAGGCGATTCCGAAGAAGCTGTCATCAAGCGAGCCTTGTCCCGCCATGCGGCGGAAACCATCGTTCTCGCCTCCTCCGAAAAACTGGGAGCCGCATCGCCTTACGTGATTTTGCCGATGAATGAAGCACAGGGCCTGGTTGTTGAACGCAGCACGGCGGAGGAAACCATCGCAGCCTACCGCAAGGCGGGGATGACCGTCACCAGGGCTTAGAGCCCGTCCTGTTCCAATAGAGAAAGGAAGGGCTCTAGAGGTCAGCCTCGTTTTCGGCAATCAGGTTCATCACCTGGTCAAACGGCTCGCGCGAGCGCAGCATCCGCGCCAATATCCAGGCACCTTCCAGCGACACCAGAATTTTCATGGCGAATGCCCGCGCGTCCTTGCCAGGGTGAAACCGCGCGATCTGTTCGGCGAAACTGCTGATCCAGCCTTCCATGACGTCCTTGATCGCCAGCGACAGCCGCTCGGATTTTGGCGTGGTATCCAGAAGCACGCTTGTGATGGGACAGCCGAGGGTCCAGCCGGAGGCCTCGAATGAATCGTAGAGACGCGCGATCATCAGTTCCGCCCCGGCCCGGAACGTCGGCGCATCGCGAAAACTCTTGTTCAGGACGTGAATGATATAACCGCCGGCACTGCGCACCGCGTGCTCGGCCAGTTCTTCCTTGCCGCCGGGAAAGTGGAAGTAGAAGGATCCCTTCGGAGCCTTTGCCTTGGCGATGATCTCGGTCAATCCCACACCGTGGTAGCCGTGCGCCTGGAACAGGACGACGGCAGTATCGATAAAGCGGGTCTTTGCATCTGATGGACGTGGCATGGGCCGTATTATGCATGTTGTATGGCGATCGGTCTAGTGCTAGGTTCTATGGCGATTGCCATAGAACGAACGGCCCATTCAGGGAGAATGCCGATGTCTGACCAGCAGGAACGCCATTTGACAGGGTGCGAAGCAGCGTTCGCACCATCACCCGCTCCTCCATTGTGGCAACGATTGCTTGATCTCAGCGGCTATTCCGCCCTGCGCGGCCTTGGCGGGCGCAAGCCGGAGACGAGGATGCCGCAAGGCTGGGACGGCCTGGAACCATTCGATCTCTTGCGGGGATGGCAGTGCGGCGAGGACTGAGTAGCAAGAAGAAACCAGAATTGTCCGGAATAGCTACAAGCCAAGCCGCAAAGCCTTATCCCCCAAGCATTCCCGGCATTTATACCGGGTAAAATACCGCAACGAAGTATATTCCTAGTTTTATACGCCATTATAAGTTGCAATATACAACCGCACATATCGTGATTCGGTCAGATATATCGGTGATAGGCGATGGTTTTGACGGAATTGCCAAATACCACCAATTATTTCCATTTATTTTACAATGGTTTAATGTTGCAACCTATGAATTGACGTCAAATTTGTGACATAATTGCAACGACGCGAGTCCAACCGCTATACAACTTGGAGTTGGCAGTTGCTGTCCTCGGTAAAACTGCACTAAGCAGTATAGGTCAATCAAGACCTTTTGGGGGACCAATATGACTATCAGAAGTATTCTACTGGGCTCAGCTGCAGCTCTCGTTGCAGTATCCGGCGCCCGCGCTGCTGACGCAGTTGTTGTCGCCGAGCCGGAAGCTGTCGAATATGTTCGCGTTTGCGATGCATACGGCAAAGGCTTCTTCTACATTCCAGGCACCGAGACCTGCCTGAAGATCGGCGGCTATGTCCGTTACGACGCCAAGGGCGGCGATGACGTATACTCCGGCGGTCACGTGAATAATGGTAGCGATCCCAATGGCGATGGCACCTATTTCAAGCGCTCGCGCGCTGTCGTGCGTTTCGATGCCCGTTCGGAAACCGAACTCGGCACGCTGCGTTCGTACATTGAAACACAGTTCAACTACGACAACGGCGTCAACAAGGGCGCGTCGATTCCTCACGCCTATATCGAACTCGGCGGCTTCCGCATCGGTACGACGGATGAAGTCTTCGGTTCGTGGACCGGTTATGCCGGTGACGTGCTGAACGACGACGTGATCAACTACCAGTCCGGTCAGTCCAACCAGGTCAGCTACACTTTCACAGCTGGCAACGGCTTCTCGGCGATCATCGCTGCTGAACAGGGTTCGGGCAGCTATGCCGCCATTGATCCTGTAACGGGCCTTCCGATTACAGGAACCGCCCGGTCCTACCAGATCGACGATTACATGCCGCATGTTCTCGCCGGTGCGAAGTATGAACAGGCTTGGGGCGGTCTTTCGGGCGTCGTCGGTTATGACTCCGTTATCGAAGAATGGGCTGGCAAGCTCCGTTTGGACGTGAAGTTCACCGACACTGTCAAGGCATTCGTCATGGGCGGCTATCAGTCGAACTTTGATGACTCCGGCAGGAACCAGAACTGGTTCGGTACATGGACCGGTGACTGGGCTGTTTGGGGTGGCCTGTCCGCCAAGGTTTCCGACAAGGCAACCGTCAACGCACAGCTCGCTTACGAATCCGAAGGCACATACTCGGGTACTTTGAACCTTGCTTACGAACTGGTTCCTGGCTTCACGATCACTCCGGAAGTCACATACACCAAGTTCGATGGCCTGCGTAAGGCTGCCTCGATCGCCAACGGCGGCAATGACGATGCGTTCGGCGGCATGATCCGCTTCCAGCGCAACTTCTAATCCGCTGCGATTTGGAGAGATCCCCGGGGGCTCGCCCCCGGGTTATACGGCCACGGCCCAAAAAGCATTTATCAATTGTACCTGGCCATGTAGAAGGACTGCATGTCCGGGTCTCGATGATGAGATCTCCAGTCACGTCATTACCTTGGAACGGTGGGCCGCAAGCCCGCCGTTTTTTGGCGTTTGGCAGCCAGCGCAAAACGGCGCACCGGATGAGAACATGTATGCGATGGTATGGGCGCTGCACATGGTATCAGCCAGACAATAGACCGGGCTTGCGAGGCTTAGGGGAACCCATGGCAATTGAGATCAGGCCGGCCATTCCAACAGATCTGGATGCTCTGGCATCGCTGATTGCCGTCATCTCTTGCGCGCCACGATATAGGGCCGGTTGTCATTGCCCCCGGTTGCGTGGTTTTCGGCGGCGAGAATGTCGAAGCCTGCGGCAGATATGAGCTCACCCAGCTCCGCCGCGCGGAACACGCCCGCATAGGGTGCCAGCCGCAATGCACGCATTGCGGGCAACAAGGCGAGCCGGATGAGCGGGTTCATCTCACCGACGCAGGGTGTCTTGGAAATGAACAGGCCCTCCGCTGCAAGCAGGGCATGGATGCGGCGCAGCGTACCGGGCAGGTCGCGGACCAGATGCAGATAGTTGAATCCGAGGATCGCGTCGAATTCCTCCACGCCGGGCGCCAAATCCTCGGCGGTCGCCGCGCGGAAGGCAAGCGCCGGGATGGCGGGGCCGGCGGTCTGTTTCTCCCGGGCAATGGCGATCATGCCCGCGGAAATATCCACGGCAAGATAGCTTTGCACATCGCCCGCAAGCCGCAGCGCCGTTGTTCCCGTTCCGCAGCCAAGTTCGAGCACCCGGTCGTGCGGTGCCAACAGCGCGCGGGTCTGCTCCAGCGTGCGCTCATAGCCGGCCGGGTCAGCAATCGCACCCCTGGCATATTTGCGCGACGTCCGGTCCCAGAAACGGGCATCGCTGGCTGTGCTCATGGCGGTTTCTTCTGCCTTTCACATGCGGGAACCGGTCGATGGCAGGTTGCATGCAGTCCATTCCGGGTTTGATCCGAACGGAATAGCCGGCGTTTCTCCTGACGGCTTCAGTTCTAACGCACATTTGCCGTTGTTCAAGGCACGCGCCATTGATTGAACGCAGCGGGAATGGCACAAAAAGTTTGCAACAGTGTCGGAACGTGGCCATGCCGTTCGTCCTGTGGCTACATCCATGACAGGCGAACAGGGAGATCACGCAATGACTGGGAACAACACGGTAAAAGGGCCCGCTTCCTACTTTCCATCCATCGAAAAGACCTATGGCAAACCCATCGACCACTGGTTGACGGTTTTGGCGGGCGTGCCGGATCAGAAACATATGGCGATGGTCGCCGTCCTGAAAACTCAGCACAATATGGGGCACGGGCACGCCAACGCCCTGGTTGCGCATTTTCGGGCGCAGACCGGAAGCTGATTGCGCCATTGCCCGGCCGAGACATCGAAGCGCCTCCACCCGAAGGGCAGAGAGGCTCTTGCGATCCGGGCGACGATTGCTGCGCTCTATTTATCCGGGCCCTTGTGCGGCCAGCGCTTATCGTCGCGTTCCAGTTTCTTCACCGTCAAGACCAGACCCGTCGTCAGAACGGCGGCCAGAATGACAATAATCAGAATCCAGCTTTCTTCCAATATTTGTACCATTCCGCCAACGCCTCCTCGTTGCCGGTCAAAGCCCGGCTGCAAACCATGATAACGGCGATGTCGGCCAAAATCATGACTGCAACAAAGAGTGATGGTCCGCCGCCAGGCCAATCGAAGCACGGCGGCATGAATATATTGATTTTGTTGCATGATTTGGAAGAATGGTGGGCCCGGAGGGACTCGAACCCCCAACCAAGCGGTTATGAGCCGCCGGCTCTAACCAATTGAGCTACAGGCCCCACCTGAAAGCGGCAAACCCTATGGCTGCCGCCCGTCTTCCCCGCGATCAATAGCGGGAAAAATCACGAATGCAATGCCCGATTTGATCTCACCGCCCGATAGGGCAATTTCGGGCTGAAAATCCACAACTCCTGTGGGTTTTCATGCGCTTGCGCGGGCGCACCGGCACGGCGCGGACGGGTCAGCGCTGTTCCTGCCCGGCCAGCACCAGCAACTGGCGCGCGCTTTCCTCGTCGGTGATGAAAACCGTCGGGCGGATCAATTTCATCGCGCCAAGCAGGGCGTTGATCTTTTCCTTGCCGCCGGATGTCAAAACGCGCACCGGAACCTTCTGCAGCGTCTCGATGCCCACCGACATGACGAGATCATGAATCGGGTGGTCGACGAGGCGCCCCTGCTGGTCGTAGAAGTGGAACAGGATATCGCCGACCGCGCCGCGTTCCGCCAGGGATGACTGGTGTTCCTCATTGAGGAAGCCGATGCGGTAGGGCGTGCTCGATGCCGTTTCGATGGCGCCGACGCTGAGCAGCACGAGGTCGAGATCCTCGGCCATCTCGAACACGCTCTTCAGGCCGCAGCGCTCAATCAGCGCCGTTCGGGTCTCGACGCTGTCCACCAGCGCCGGGGCGGGAATGAGATAGCCGTTGCCCTGAAACAGCTGGGCGAACTGCCAGGCGAATTCCGCCGGGTTGAAGCGGCGCGGCTGGCTGATGCCGCCAAGCAGCGAAATCACGGTAAAATCGTCAAGCGCGCGCGCTTCCAGATAGGACAGCGTGCTGAGCAGGGTACGCCCCCAGCCGACGCCGATGCGCATGCCGTTGGCCACCACGCCCGAGAGATAATCGCCGGTGGCGGCACTGATGGCCGGTATCGGATCGTTGTCGGGCTGCGACAACGGGGCGATGATCACCTTCTCCAGCCCGAACTGCTGTTCGACCTGCCGTTCCAGCGCAATCAGGTCCGACAGATAGCCCTGGATGCCGATCTTGACCTCGTTGCGGGCGCGCGCCTCGGCCAGCATGCGCACGATGGTCACGCGGCCGACGCCGAGCACTTCGGCAATCTCGTTCTGGGTCATCTGCTCGATGTAATACATCCAGGCGGCGCGCATGCGCATGCGGCTGATTTTCGTATCGGGCTGCCCGATATCCAGGGGGGCCTTTTTCGGAGTGTTCGGCGCGCTAGTCGCCCGCTTGCGTCGATCGGTCACTTTACACCCCCTATTGCTCGTATCCGTTTCCTGCCGGTGCCAGATTTGTGTGCTGACAAAACAACGCCGTGCACAGTACACTCCGGCAGAATATTGTTTAGCAAGTCACCAAAAGCAGATACAAAGCATTATCCACTTTGCAAGTCGAGGTCTGCCACATGATCAGGGATATTTCAAACGAGATTGTCGTCGGCCTCAAGGACCGGTTGCGCGATGTCCGGCACATGATCCGGGCCAGCCGCAGCGACAAGATCAGGACGGCCGCCCCTGAAGGTCCGGAAGCTTTGCTGGGTCATGCCGCCCGCGTCGTCGACAAGGCGCTGACCGTGGCCGAAAAAATCTCGATTTCGCTGGTGTCGCAGGACCCGAAGGCCCATTCGGCCACCATCGAGGCGCGCAGCCTGCACGCCTATTTCCCCGCCGACAGCGCCAGGGGCGAAGCCTTGTTCCGCCGCGATGTCTATTATCTGGCGAAACGTATTTTTACCGTTCTCGGCAGCGAAAACCCGGTGGTTCACGAGGCGACCTTTGCCTCCGTCCATGCGATCATGATTCGCCGGCATGCCGACCGCATCAAGGCGGCAACCCGCACGAACGGCTTGACCGAGATATCGGATGCCTGCGCGGTCCTGACCTTTGAACTGCAGTCCAGCCACCAGGCCCAGCCGCTGCCGCCGCATATGCCGGGTGACAACGGCCCGGACATGGCGACCCGGTTCCTGTGCTTCTCCGCCATTGCGCTTGCCATCGGCCTTGCCAGCTATAGCGACAATGAAGAGCCGGGCGACGAAAAGCTGGTGGAGAGTGCGCTGCTGGCACTGAAAGCCCGCCACACCAGCCTCACCGAGGCCACGCAGGGCAAAAACCGGACGGATGCGCTGTCCGGTCTTTTCGCCTTCCTGATTCCGGTCCTGCCTTAAGCGGTTTTAGCACCGTCCAGAACGCACTTCTTGGCGCGCTGGATCGATGACGGACTCATGCTCAGCTCGGTCAGCCCCATGGCGATGAAAGCCGGGATCAGGTCCGGGCGCCCGGCGGCCTCACCGCACATCCCGACCATGATGCCCGCATCGACCCCGGCTTTTGCCGTCAGTTCAATGGCGGCCATGACGGCGGGATGGGTCACGTCATTGAGCTTGGCCACCGTCGGGTTGAGCCGGTCGGCGGCCATGATGTACTGCGTCAGGTCGTTGGTGCCGATGGAAAAGAACGCGACTTCCCTGGCCAGTGCCGGGGCAATCAGCACGGCGGCCGGTGTCTCGATCATCACACCGAGATCGAAATGCGCAAATGGCGTGCCAGCGGCGGCCAGTTCCCCGGCGCACTCCTCGATCAGCGCCTTCGTTGCCTGCACCTCGCCGACACCCGAAATCATCGGCAGCATCACCTTGATGTTGCCGTGGACAGCGGCGCGCAGCAGCGCCCGCAGCTGCGGCTTGAAGATATCCGGCCGGTCCAGGCACATACGGATGCCGCGCCAGCCGAGGAACGGGTTTTCCTCATCGGGAAAGTCGACCCCGGCAATCGGCTTGTCGCCGCCGATGTCGAGCGTCCGCACGATCACCGTATGCGGCGCAAAGGCCTTGGCGAGGCTGGAATAGGTTTCCGCCTGCAGATCTTCCGACGGCAGGTGGATATGGCGCATGAACAGGAGTTCGGTGCGGAACAGGCCGACGCCCATGGCGCCCGCTTCCTTCGCCGCATCGATTTCCTCGAGCGAACCGATATTGGCGGCAATGTCGATGACCGTGCCGTCGGCGCGCCGGGGCGTAACGTCCTTATAGGCGGTCAGCGCGCGCTTTTCCGCATCTGCCTTGGCAATGGCCGCCTGAAAACGATCGGCGACGGCCGTATCCGGATCGGCGAAAACCGCGCCGCTGTCGCCGTCGAGCGCAACGGTCCTGGCATCCTTCAAATCGAGCACGGCGCGGCCAAGGCCAAGCACGGCGGGAATGCCATGGGCACGGGCGATGATGGCGACATGCGAGGTGGCGCCGCCATGGCCGCAGATCACCCCGGCTATGCGCTTCAAAGGCGCGCGGGCGAGATCCCAGGCGCCGATATCCTCGGCAACCAGGATCGAACCCTCGGCGATGGTGTCAAGGTTGACGTCTTCCTGCCCCAGCAGGGCCAGGCATATCTGCCGCCCGACCGCATTCACATCGTCGGCGCGGGCGTTGAGATAGGGATCGTCCATGGTGGCGAAATCGGAGGCGATCTTCGATGTCGCGCCGATCACCGCCGAAACCGCGTCGATCCCGCCTTCGACAATGGCAATCGCCCCGCCGGTCAGTTCGTCGTCATTGGCGATATCCTTCAGTGCCGCGACGATGCCCCGGTCACTGTCCGCCAATCCGGCTTCCGACAGCGAGGCGTCCATGCGCTTCTGCACGGTGGCGATGGCCTGCTTCAGCCGCAAAACCTCGTCGGCGATGGCGTTGGCCGCCAGCGGGCGGTTCTCATGCTTGATCTCTGCGGGAAAAAACCCGTAGACGGGGCCGACGGCCACGCCTTCGCTTGCAGCGACACCGCGCAGGGCACCATCGGCGGCAGGACCATGCGCAGGCCTGTTCGCGGCGGGCTTCCCGGCATCCGGCTTCGGCGGCTGGACCGCGCCGTCATCTTCGATCCCCGCATGCGGGTTTTCGAGGTAGCCGATCAGCGCCTCAATGGCTTCGATGGCATCGGCACCGGTTGCGCGGACGGTGATTTCCTCGTTTTCCTTGACGCCAAGCAGCATGAGTTTGACTGAACTCTTGGCGCTGACCGACCTGTCATCCTTGACCAGCTCGATATCCGATTCGAAACTCTTGGCGAGTTTGACAAACCGGGTGGCTGGCCGCGCATGCAATCCGTCATGCACCCGCACAATCGTCGAGCGTTCCATGCTTTACTCTCTTTGGTATTTCGTTCTGTTTCGGCCTGTCAGTCCTGAACCCTATCCGATGGTGATCGTCGCCCCCACCTTGAGGGTTGAAACCAGTTCGTCGGTATCCACTTCCGATGCACAGATTTCACCGGGACGGTCAACATGATCGGACCCGTTGAATGTGATGACAACATGGCCGATGTCCCGGACTTTCTGCCAGGCATAGTCGCCGATGCCGGTTATCTTGGCCGAGAGATCGCCGATGCGGATCACCGAACCGACCGGCGGCGTTGTTGCCGACGGCGTGCCGTCGACCAGATGCAGGATCGAAACCTCGGCAAGTTCCGGCGGCGCGCCATCGGCAAACAGGATGACAACGCCTCCCTCTGCGAGGTCCGCCACCTCGGGACCCACGGCTGTTACCCGTGTTTTCAAAAGAACTGACATGATGGCGAACCTCTTCTTGTTAATCGGGTTTAGAATACGATCAGGCTGACAACCCAGGCGATCAGCACCGAGACGGGACCCATGATCTGGCGGCTGATCAGAACCGCCGGGACACCGATCTCGATCGTCTTGGGCTTGGCTTCACCCAGCGCCAGTCCGACCGGCACGAAATCACAACCAACCTGCGTGTTGTAGGCAAACAGCGCAGGCAGGGCCATTGCGGGCGAAATCGTGCCATTGGCGATCTGCGGACCGATGATGGCAACGCCGATAACCTGGGCAATCACCGCGCCCGGTCCCAGGATGGGTGACAGGAACGGCAGGCCGCAAATGGCCGAGATGATCAAAAGGCCAACGATGTTGTTGGCAAGCGGACCCATCGGCTGGGCCAGCACATCGCCGATCCCCGTATAGAGGATGAAGCCGATGAGCATGGTCACGAAGGCCATGAACGGCAGGACGTTGCGGATGACCTGATCGATCGTGCGGCGGCCGGCATTGAAGAAAATGCCGACGACGCGGCCCATGACCCGGCCAACCGAACTGATCAGCCCGATCAGGCCGCCTTCGCCGTTGTCCGATGCCGTATCCGTACGGCTGGACATGGCGGCGGCCATTTCTGCCGGTGTCGGCGTGGCAGCCGCCCCCGCCACCGTGGCTTCCTGCGATCCGTCGGCAAGCTCGATATTGGCTTCCTTGACGCCGGAGACATAGATGTCCTCGGTGATGAACTGGGCAAGCGGGCCCGACTGGCCAACCGGCGTCAGATTGACGGTGGGAATGCGCTTGCGCGGATAGACACCGCAGCGCGCCGTTCCGCCGCAATCGACGACGACAACGCCCATTTCGCCTTCTACAGGCGGCGCCTTGAAGCCATCGACGGCCTCACCACCGGTGAGTTCGGCGATACGGCGGGCGACCGGATGAATACCGCCGCCCGTGACGGAAACAACCTTGTTGCGCTGCGGCGTCAGCTGGATGGTCAGCGGGCCGCCCCAACCGTTGGAGCCCTTGGATATTTTGACTGGTTTATAGGTCTTCGACATTGTTTTTCTCCCCACCCCTGACTTAAAGCTCGATGCCCTGGCGCCGCGCCATGATGGCGGTGATGCGCTCGGTCAGCATGCCTTTGAGGAGGATGACCACGAGACCGACAATGGCGTACCAGATCGCCACCCGGATGTGATAACCAGCGGGAACAAGACCCTTCTTTTCCAGTTCGAGCAGGGCCACCAGAATGCCGCCCCAGACGAAATACTCGCCGGGATTGATATGCGGGAACAGGCCGAGCGGCGGATGCACATAGGACACGGCAGCGTCATAGAACGCCGGCTTGTGCTTTTCCTCGAGGAACGAGCCGAACGTATAGGCCATCGGATTGGTCAGGAAGAACACGGAGAGCAATGGCAGCACCGTGTAACGGGTCAGGGCAATACGGCCCGCGCCGCGCGCGATGCCATGGACACGCTCTTCGCCGACCAGTTCGGTCAGCGCGTAGAAGGCGGTCATCAGCACGACGAGCGTCGGGATGATACCGGTGACGAAACCGGCAAAGACTTCGCCGCCCTTCTGGAAAATACCGATAAAATATTTACCGGCGCTGGTGAGCCAGCCGAGCTGCTCTTCCTTCTGCACGTTCTGCAGCTTGTTCTTGAATTCCTCGACAGAAATATCGCCGCTGGATTGCGCCAGCACCACGAGGTCATTGCCCGCGTGGTGGATAGCCTGTTTACCGTGCAGCGCAGCATCCGAGACCATCGACCCTGCCACCGACAGATGGTGCATCGTGACGTCGGCGTGCTGTGCCAACATTGTTAGAATTGACATGTTCCCTCCTCCTTATCGGCCATTTGCTTGGGTACGGCCACCCCCGGGCTTGCCCCTATGCGTTGACTGTCTTGATTCCTGCCAGGCCCGGCCGCTTCGGCTCGACACGCGCACGATCGATCTGCTCGATGGCGCGCTCCGCCGCCTTGGCCAGGGCCGGGTCTTCCACGCCGGATAGGAGCGGATCGGCGCGCAGGGCGTTCAGCGTGATTCCCTCGAATTCCGTCCGCCGCGCAAACTTCGCGAAAACCGAACGGCCGCGCATCACCAGGAAGCGCTGCACCACGAGATCCGGCGTCACCACCACGAGAGCGATGACGCCTTTGCCGAAACGTCCGCGCACATTGCCTGCACCGACATATCCGTCGTTGTATTTCGACGTAATTCCCTTCATCACATCGCCATAATGGCGCATCTGGTACCAGACGCCCAGCGACTGCAAAGCCCAGAGAACGCCAAGGGCAAGCAATCCCCATTGCCACATCGCCATGTCTTCAACCTCCCATTGTCCAGTCATAAACATATGCTATGCCGGAACGGAAAAATATAGAACATTTGTTTTTTGCAATGTCAATATGTATGATTTCCTGTATCATTGAAAACTTGGCTTCCTCTGCATTGAAGCGTAAGACATTGATGGAACTGATCAGAGAGATACGGCATGGATTTTCTGTTTCGCGATGAGCTGGTGAATACGCCCGACCTGCGCCACCGCCTGCGGCGGCTGCGCTGGTTCCGCATGGCCTTTCGCAAGAATGTCGCGCTGATTGCCGAGCATTATGGCTATCGCTTTGTCATTGACGAAACGAAGCTGACCGCCGCTTTCCTCAACTGGATCGAAACCGTCGAGCAGCAGAAATCCTTCGCCCGCATCGACCGCAAGGACTTCATCATCTTCGCCGCCGGTCTGGTGCTGAAGGAACTCATCACCGAGGCGCCTGCCAAGGTCCAGGGGCATACGCCGCAGACCAATGCCGACGCGACCGAAATGGCCGATATCATCGCCTTCTGGCCGGAAGGGTTTCTCTACACCAACTTCTGCGTCGGCACGATTGCCGCCATCTACGAACAGGAATTCGGCACGGCGCCGCAAATCGCCAGCTGCGCCAACGACCTGCGGACCTGGTGGTCCTACAAGGAAAATGTCACGGAAATGCCGGGCTACGCCGTGGCCTTTCTCGACAAGTTCCTCGGTGCGGAGCCAAACTGGGTCATGCCCAACCTGGCATCCGCCCGCAGCGCCATCCAGCGCGCCCTCGTCGCGTCGAAGGGCGGCAGCCGCCTGACTGCGACTACCCCGCCGACCGGCTGATTTCCCGCAGAATCCGCACGACCTTTTCCCGTTGCTCCAGCTGCGGCATGTGCCCCGTTCCGGCAAAGACATGGACGGCGATCTCGCCGGGCAGACCCGCGGCATGGGCTGCCGGAATGATCCGGTCCGCCGCGCCGACAATCACCCGGACCGGCATGGCCAACCCGGCAAGGTTTCTGCGGATATCGAAGACCTGCGTGCCATCGGCGAAGAAGCGGTCGGCCACCAGCGTTTGCGCCGCGCGCAACCCTTCGTCCTGCGACTGGGCAAGCGTTGCCTTGACGAAGGACTTGGTCAGGAGGCTCTCGTCCTGCACCAGCAGTTTCATCCAGGCGACGAGACTGGCTTCCGCCCTTGCGCGGACGAAGCCCTGCAGGAACGCCCCGTTGATCTCTGGACCGAGCCCGGCTGGCGCGATCAGCGTCAGGGCGCGGATATCGAGGTTGCCGCGCGCTGCGACCTTGGCCGCAATCGCTGCGCCGAAGGAATGCGCCGCCACCACGACCGGCCCCGCGTGATGGGCGGCAATCGTCCGCTCCACCAGCGCGGCAATGGCATCAATGTCCGCCGGAATGTCGCGCGGTGATTCGCCATGCCCCGGCAGATCAATGGCCAGGATCGGGCTATCCAGCGTTGTCCCGGCCAGCATCGGCCGCCAGCTGTTGAGATCGGAACCGAAACCGTGGATCAGCACCAGAGGCGCGAGCGTCGCATCGTTGCCCTGCCGCAGCCAGACCGCATGCAGCGGCGCGTCACCGGTTTTGGCCTGCACGGGAACAGTAACAGCCGGTTGAGCCGCCGCCGGCCGCGCCTGCGGAACATTGGCTTCGACGTCCCTGCGCTGAATCCGGCCCTTGGGACCGGAGCCCGCAACGGACGTAAGGTCGATCCCGCTTTCCCTTGCGATCCGCCGCGCCAATGGCGTCGCGCGGACACCATCCGCTACGGCAGCCGCTGCGACAGGCAGGACTTCCGCAACCGCGGCAACCGGCGAGGCAATGGCAGCATCCAGCGGCGCGCTGGAGACGGCGATCTCCACGACATCCGGCTGGCTTGCCGGTGCGGCATAGGTTTCGCCTTCCGCATAAATCCACGCGACGCACTGGCCAACGGGTACGACGGCGCCTTCGCCGGCCTTGACGTCACGCAGGATGCCGGAGGCTGGCGCATCCACTTCCATGGCGGCCTTGTCGGTCTCGATTTCGAACAGCAGCTGGCCCTTGGAAACGCTGTCGCCTTCCTTGGCGTACCAGCGCGAGATCTGGCCGGTCTCCATATCCATGTCGACCTTGGGCAGGATGACTTCGGTAGGCATGAGCTATCGCACCCCCTTCACGAGATCGCGGGCGCTGGCGAGAATGCCCGGCACCTGTGGCACGGTGGCCTTTTCCAGCTCCGGATTATAGGGGATCGGTGTTTCCGCCCCGCCGAGCCGCACAATCGGCGCGTCGAGATAATCGAAGGCCTCGCTTTCGGCGATCATGGCGCTGACTTCCGCGCCGACGCCGAGGGTTTTCACGCCCTCATAGACGCACATCAGCTTTGACGTCTTCTTGACGCTGGCAATGATCGTGTCCTTGTCCATCGGCCGGACGGTTCTCAGGTCGACGACTTCGACGTTGATCCCTTCCTTTTCCAGCTCCTTGGCCGCTTCCAGCGCCTTGTGCACCATGATGGCCGAAGCAACGATGGTGAGGTCCGTGCCTTCGCGCACGACGGCCGCCTTGCCGATCGGCACGGTGTAATAGCCTTCGGGCACCGGCCCCTTCATCTTGTAGAGCAGCTTGTGCTCGAAGATCATCACCGGGTCCGGATCTTCGATGGCCGCAAGCAGCATGCCCTTGGCATCGTAGGGCGTGGACGGCTGGATGACCTTCAGGCCGGGAACGTGGCCGAGCCAGGCTTCCAGGCTCTGGCTGTGCTGTGCCGCCGCGCCCGTACCGGAACCTGAGGGAAAGCGCATGACCAGCGGCACCGAAACGGCACCGCCCAGCATATAGCGGATCTTGGCCGCCTGGTTGACGATCTGCTCCATGGCCAGCGCCGCAAAGTCGGAGAACTGGAACTCGAAGATCGGCCGCATGCCGGTCAGCGCCGCACCGACGGCAACGCCCGCACCGCCAAGCTCGGAAATCGGCGTGTCCATCACCCGGTCCTCGCCGAAGCGATGCACGAGATCGCCCGTGACCTGGAAGGCGCCGCCATAGACGCCGATATCCTCGCCCATCAGGAACACCCGGTCATCGGCCTCCATGGCAAGCGCCATGGCTTCCTGGATAGCCTGCGAATAGCTCAGCTCGCGGATTGTCTCATTCATCTGGAAAGTCTTTCAGTCCGTGTACACGTCGCGTGTGAGATTGTTCAGATCGGGAGATGGGCTGTTCTTGGCAAATTCGATCGCCTCGGCGATCTCCTTCTCCACATCCGCGCGGATGGCTTCGATATCCCCATCGGTGACGAAGCCGAATTCCTTCAGCTGGGTCTCGAACAGGTCGATGGGATCGCGGTTGGCAATCCAGTCCTCGATCTCTTCCTTGGTGCGGTAGCGGTTGCGGTCGCTCTTGGAATGGCCGCGATGGCGATAGGTCTTGCACTCGATCAGCGTCGGGCCCTCGCCGCGCCGCGCCCGCTCGACAGCCTCGTTGGAAGCCTCGGCGACATCCGACAGGTTGTTGCCGTCGACGATCACGCCCGGCATGTTGTAGCCGGCGGCACGATCCGCCACGTTCGGCACCGCCGTCGACCGCTTGGTCGAGGTGGACATGCCGTAGCCATTGTTCTCGCAGACGAAAACCACCGGCAGCTTCCAGATCGCGGCAATATTCAGCGCCTCGTGAAAGGCGCCTTCATTGTTGGCGCCGTCACCGAAATAGGAAATGACGACCTTGCCGTTCTTCTGCTTCTTGGCGGAAAGCGCAGCACCCACGGCAATCGGAATACCGCCGCCGACGATGCCGTTCGCACCGAGATTGCCCTTGGACACATCGGCGATGTGCATGGAGCCGCCGCGGCCCTTGCAATAGCCGGTTTCCTTGCCGAAGAACTCGGCAAACATTTTTGACACTTCCGCGCCCTTGGCGATGCAATGGCCGTGACCGCGATGGGTCGAGGTGATCATGTCATTGTCGTGCAGCGGCATGGATATGCCGACGGCACTGGCTTCCTGCCCGATGGACAGGTGCATCGTGCCGTGGATGAGCCCGCGCGTATAGGATTCTTCCGCGCCCTCTTCGAAGCGGCGGATGAGATACATCTTGCGCAGGGCTTCCTTCAGCTGCTCCGGAGAATAGTGCCGGAACGCGAAAGGAAGATTGCTGCCATCGTCCTTGAATTTGGCGTTTGTGGCGGGAGCCATGCTTGGCACTCCTTAGCTGTTTGCCCTGAATTCTGGTTGCCGGACGTCACGCGCCATAGACGAGCTTGTCCTGCCGCTTCCGCAGTTCGACGATCTTCGAGCCGGGGATGGGGGCGGCATTGGCGCTGGTGATGAGTTCGCCCTTGGCGATGGGTGCCGTCACCGTGCCGCCCTGCAAAAGGCCGCAGGGGATGGCTCCGGCGGCGCGCGCTTCCGGCGCCGTCATGATCCAGGCGCGGTAGCAATATTCGCCGATCGCATCGAGTGTCTCGCCGACCTTCAGGTCCTTCTTGGCCACCGCGCAGACTTCCGCCACCGGCTTGGCCAAAGGCACCATGTCGGCCTTGCCGTAGAGCACGACGCGCGCGCAGGTCAGCGGCACTTCCAGCGAGGTCAGGTGATAGGGCCGGTGGAAGGTGAAATACGGGCCCTTGCCCATCTTCAGATCCTCCATCCGCTCCGAAATGCGCGGATGCGACATGTCGGCGACCACGAACACGCCCGGCGCCACGCCCTTGCCGATGGAATAGTCGACGACGCCGACCCGCGACAACAGCCCGCCATCCTTTTGCGGGATCAGCGTCTTGTTGAGCTGGTCCAGCGTGGCGGCGGGGCCGTGCATGCCCGCCTTGTCGGGCACAAGCCCCGTCGCATTGGCGATCGCCGCCATCTCCACCATGGTCTTCGACCCGTCGACGAATTCCACCAGCATGCGCACATTCATGTGGCGCCGCGCCGCCTCCTCTTCGTAATCGTCGGGAATGGCGTCGATGTTGAGCGGGTTGTTCTTGCCCTTGCCGGCGGCAACAATCGGATGGCCCATGGCCGAGACGAACTCGATCAGCTCCATGCAGGAGGACGGCTCGTCGCCGGCGCCCAGCGAATAGGTGACGCCGAGGCGGTCCGCCTCGCTTTTGAGGTACGCGCCGATGGTCACATCCGCCTCGACATTCATCATGACGAGGTGCTTGCCGTGCTCCATGGCTCTGAGGCCGATCTCGGCCCCGACCGCCGGAACGCCGGTCGCATCGATCACCACGTCGATCAGGTCATTCTCGAGGATGAGGTCGGCATTGTCGGTGACGGCGATCCTGCCGCCTTCCATCGCCGCGGTCAGGGCCGAGGCGGTGTTGACTTCTCTGGAATGCCCCGGTTCCTGATAGGCGATATCGACGGCTTTGAGCGCATTGGGCAGGTTCAGTTCGGAAATCGCGCCGATCTCGACGCCCGGCATATGCGCCACCCGCGTGACGATGTCCGTGCCCATCTCGCCCGAGCCGATCAGCCCGATGCGGATCGGACGGCCCGCATCCGCCCGCGCCTGCATGTCCCGCGCCAATCCCGTCAATGCTACATTGCTCGCCATACCAAAACGCTCCTCATCCGGCTGCTTTGCGTTCCGGCATAGGACGGGAGACGGCGCTTGGCAACAGGCTAGATCTGCAGGAAGCGGAATTCCGTGTGCTGCCGGTAGGTCTCGCCGGGCCGCAGCACGGTACCGGGGAAATGCGGCTGGTTGGGGCTGTCGGGAAAGTGCTGGGCTTCCAGGCACAGGCCCGCATGCGGCCCGTAGCGCCTGCCGCCAAGGCCGGTCAGTCCGGGGGCGATCATCCGGCCGTCGTAGAATTGCAGGCCGGGTTCGCTCGTATGAACCTGCAATTCAAGGCCATTATCCGCAGCGAGGGACGCGGCATGGCGCAGGCCATCCCTGAGTGCACCGCTCAGCACAAAATTGTGGTCATAGGTCGCAGACGGGTGCGCGCCGATCAGGCGCGACGCGCGAAATTCGAAGGGCGTTGCGTCGACCGGCAGGATGTCGCCGGTCGGAATGAGGTCGTCCGCGACCGGCGTATAGCTGTCGGCGAAAATCTGCAGCCGGTGGCCGCGGATATCGTCCGACCCGTCGAGATTGAAATAGCTGTGCTGGGCGAAGCTGGCGACCGTCGGCGCATCGGTCGTCGCTGTGATGTCCATGCACAGCGTCGAATCCGCGGTGAAGCGGTAGGTGCAGCGCACCTCCATTGCCCCCGGGAAACCCTGGTCGCCGTCGGGCAGCCGCAAGGCGAGCGTGACCGACGAGGCGCTCCAGTCGGCGATGGTCCACAGCCGTTGCGACGTCCCCATCGCGCCGCCATGCAGGGTCTGTTTCCCGCCTTCATTGCGGTCGAGCTGGTATTCCCTGCCGTCAAGGGTAAAGCGGCCATGGGCGATCCTGTTGGCGTAGCGCCCGACCAGCGCGCCGAAATAGGGCGACTGGGCGGGATAGGGATCGACGTGGTCGAAGCCGAGCACCACCCGTTGCGGCGTGCCGTCCGCCAGGGGGATGTGCAGGTCGCGGATGACAGCGCCCCAGTTCAGCACATGCGCCAGCGCACCGGATGGCGACTGGATCGTCGCCTGGAACACCGGTTCCCCGGCGAACATTCCGAAGGGCTGGGGGCCGAGCAGCGCGCGCACGCTCAGTGGTCCCGCACGGCTGCATTGCCGCGCGCGGCGAGCTTCGCCTGCAGGACAACGACGATGAGCAGAAACAGGCCGCGAATGACCGACTGCCAGTAGGCGGAGAGCGAAATCCAGCCTTTGCCGTTCTCGAAATTGAGAACGTTGAAGAGAATGCCGAGGAGCAGCACGCCCGCCAGCGTTGCCCCGACCGAACCGACGCCGCCGGTCAAAAGGGTGCCGCCGACGACGACGGCGGCGATGGCAAAAAGCTCCCAGCCGACGCCCTCAATCGGCTGGCCCGCGCCGAACTGCGAGGCGAGGATGACGCCGGCCAGGCCGGCCAGCCCGCCGCTGGCAAGGTAAACCAGAAACTTGATCCGCCCCACCGGCAGGCCCATCATGCGCGTCGCATCCTCATTGCCGCCGACGGCCAGCACGCCGCGTCCGGTGCTGGTGAAGTTGAGGATGATCCAGCCGGCGATATAGGCGGCAAGTGCTATCCATGCCGGGATGGGGAAGCCGAAAAAGTTGTCCTGGCCGATGCTGGTAAAGCCGCTGTCATAGGAGACCGAAACCGACTGGTTGTCGGCGAGCAGCAGGGCGGTGCCGCTGGCCGCCAGCATGGTTGCGAGCGTGGCGATGAACGGCATGATCTTCAGCCGGGTCACCAGCGCGGCATTGACGAGGCCGACGCAGAGCCCGGCACCGACGCCGGCTCCAAGCCCGATCCATGCGCCCTGCGGGCTGAAGAGCGCGGCGACCACGCTGCCGAGCGCTGCGGTCGACCCCACGGAGAGGTCGATGCCGCCGGTCATGATGACGAAGCACATGCCAAGCGCCACCAGCGCGAACATCGAATTGTAGCGCAGCACGCTCGATATGTTGAAAAAGCCGAGGAAATAATCATAGCGCAGCCAGCCGAACAGGACGAGCAGCAGCAGCGCGACCACCACGCCGTACCTGCCGAGCAGGGATATCCATCGTGTCCGGGTCATGCGTGCGCCCTGCCTTGCTGCTGGATCCAGACGGCCAGGATGATGATCCCCGCCTTGACCACCAGTGCGGCGGCATCGGGCACGCCATTGGCGAGCAGCGTGTAGCGCACCAGCTGGATCGTCATGGCGCCGATCAGCGTGCCGATGATGGTGGCCTTGCCGCCGCTGAGCAGCGTGCCGCCGACGGCGACCGCGGCGATGGCGTCGAGCTCCATGCCGAGCCCGACCAGATTGGCGTCGCTGGAGGAGTTGATGGCGATGACGACGAGCCCGGCCAGTCCCGCGCACAGGCCGCTGATGGCGTAGACCAGCAGCTTGACCCTGGCGACGGCAATGCCGGACAGTTCTGCCGCCCGTTCATTGCCGCCGATGGCGATGATCTGGCGGCCAAACACCGTCCGTTTCAGCATCCATGCGGCGGCGAGGACGATCAGCAGCATCAGGATGACCTGCACCGGAATGCCGAGCACCCGGCCAAGCCCGATGAACTGGAATTGCGGCACGCGGAATGTCTGCAGATTGCCGTTGGTCATGACCTGCGCGATGCCGCGTCCGGCAATGAACAGCACCAGTGTGGCAACGATGGGCTGGATGCGGAAGGCGGAGATGAGCCAGCCATTGAACAGGCCGAACAGCCCGGCAACGGCGATGGAAACGAGCATGGCAGCGGCAACGGCGAGATAGATATTGCCGATGGGCATGATCTTGCCGAGGAAGATCATGGGCGCCAGGGCGCCCGAGATGGCCATGAGCGACCCGACGGAGAGGTCAATGCCGCCTGTCGCAATGACCAGTGTCATGCCGACCGCGACGATGACGATGGTGCAGACCTGGGTGAGGTTCACATTCAGCGTCTGTATCGTTGCAAAATTGCGGGTGAACGCCAGGTTGAACAGGATCAGCAGCAGCAGCGCGATCAGCGTGCCGTAGCGCGCGAGGAAATCGAAGGGATCGAAACGCCGGGCTGTCGTGCGCGCCATTTGGGGTGTGTCGGTCATACCAGGGCCTCCGCGACAGCGGGCGCATTGCCATGGGCCATGGCGCCCATGAGCGCATCTTCGGTGGCGGCGGCGCGGCCGAATTCGGCGACGCTGATACCGTCGCGCAGCACAAACACCCGGTCAGCGCCCTCGATGACCTCTTCCAGCTCGGAGGAGATCATCAGCACGGCCAAGCCCTGGTCCGCCAGCGATTTGATCAGCGACTGGATTTCGCCCTTGGCGCCGACATCGATGCCGCGCGTCGGTTCGTCGAGAATGAGCAGGCGCGGGTTCATCGCCAACCAGCGTCCAAGCAGGACTTTCTGCTGATTGCCGCCGGAAAGCTCGCGCACCTTCTGGTCCGGTCCGGAGCATTTAATGCCGAGCTGTTTGATGAAACGTTTCACGATCTCCTGCTGCGCCTTCTCGTCGATGACCCCGGATTTGGCGAGTTTCGGCATCAGCGCCAGCATCATGTTTTCGGCGACGCTCATATCCGGCACGATGCCTTCGCTCTTGCGGTCTTCGGTGCAGAAACCCATGCCTGCGGCGATGGCGTCGGAGGGCCGCCGGGGTTCGAACGTCTTGTCGCCATAGGTCATGGCACCCGCCTTCAGGCGGTCGATGCCGAAGACCAGCCGCGCCGTTTCGGTGCGGCCCGCGCCGAGCAGTCCGGCAAAACCGGCGATCTCGCCGCTGCGGATGGTGAAGGAGACGTCCTGGACGATCTGCCCGACGGCGAGATTGTCGGCGGACAGCAGGACCTTGCCGATGTTCTTTTCATCGCGCGCGGTGAAGGCCGTGGCGTGGCCCTCAGTCTTTTCAATGCTGCGCCCCAGCATGGATGAGACGAGCTCGATCTTTTCAATTGCGTCCATGCGGGCGGTCCTGATCGTCCGGCCGTCGCGCATGATCGTCACGCGGTCGCACACCGCATAGAGTTCATCCAGCTTGTGGCTGACGAACACCACGGAAACGCCGTCCTGTTTCAACTGGCGGATGACGTTGAAGAGGACGCCGACTTCGCGCTCGTCGAGCGAGGAGGTCGGCTCATCCATGATGACGAGCTTGGCGGAAAAGCCGATGGCGCGGGCAATGGCCACCATCTGCTGGGTTGCCGTGTTGAATTCCATCAGGGGACGGCGGACATCGGCGCGGATATTGAAGCGCTGCAACAGGTTTTCTGCCTCCCGGTGCATGCTCGCCCAGTCGAGCAGGCCGAAGCGGCGTTTCTCCCGTCCAAGGCAGATGTTCTCCGTCAGGGAACGGTAGGGCACCAGATTGATTTCCTGATAGATGGTGCTGATGCCGTTCGCCTGCGCCTGCTGCGGCGAGGCGACTTCAAACGGCTTGCCCTCGAACGTCACCTCGCCCGCGTCCCGCCGGTGATAGCCGGTCAGCACCTTGATGAGCGTCGATTTTCCCGCGCCGTTCTGGCCGATCAGCGCATGCACCTCGCCGCGGGCCACGGTGAACGAGGCGGCGGAAAGGGCAGGGATACCTGCAAAGCGCTTGTCGATGCCTGTCATCGACAGAAGAATATCGGTGTCCATTGCAAAGCCGTTTCTGAAATCATCCGGAACTTTTGCCTGGATGCAGGGTTGCACCAGACATGAAAAAGCCAGCGCTCCATGGAAGCGCTGGCTTCATCAGATATCAATAGGCGGAGCTCAACAATTTTGCCGCATTGCCGGCATCGTAGAACTGGTCCGGATTGATGATCTTCGGGGCGATTTTCTCCCCGGCGGCATAGGCGGCTGCCGTATCGTAGGCCTTGGGGCCGAAGCGCGGATTGCATTCGACCACCGCGGCAATCTTGCCGTCGACCACGGCCTGGACCGCTTCCTTGCCGCCATCGATCGACAGGACGAGGATGTCCTTGCCGGGCACCTTGCCTGCCGCTTCAATGGCGGAAATCGCGCCGATCGCCATCTCGTCATTGTGGGCGTAGATGACATTGGCGTCGGGATGCGCCTGCAGCAGGGTTTCGGCGACCTGGCGGCCCTTGTCACGGGCAAAATCGCCGGTCTGCGAGGCAACAATCTTGAAATCCGAATGCTTGGCGATGACGTCGTCAAAGCCCTTCTTGCGGTCATTGGCAGGCGAAGATCCGGTCGTGCCTTCAAGTTCGATGATCTTGGTCTTGCCCTTGGCATTGGCCACCAGCCATTCGCCGATGCGCTGGCCCTCTTCGATGAAGTTGGAGCCGATGAAGGTCACATAGTCGTCGCCGGCCTTGGCGAGGGACGGATCGACGCTGCGGTCAAGCAGGATGACCGGAATGCCGGCGCTCTTGGCGGCCTTGATCGCCGGAATCAGCGGCTTTTCCTCGCGCGGTGCCAGGAAAATTAGGTCGACGCCCTGTGCGATCATCGAATTGACGTCGGCGACCTGCTTGGCCGCGGAGCTTGCCGCATCCGTGTAGACAAGCTGCCAGCCGCGCTTCTTGGCCTCTTCCTGCATGCTGGCGGTCTGGGCCAGACGCCACGGATTGTTGCTTTCCGTCTGGGCGAAGCCGACCTTGTAGGTGTCTTTCTTCTTCAGCGGCGGCGACGCGGCGAAAACACTGCCTGCAGCCATGGCGGCGACGAGGCCGGCGGCCGAGGTGAGCAATAGGGTACGACGGGTGATGGACATACGAATTTTCCTCCCAGAAATTCAGAGCGTGGAAATTCCACTGGCCTGATCATCTTCATTTATAAAAATTAGTCAATAATTATTTATGTTGATTAGCCGGTGTTTCGCTGCATAATCATTCCCACGCGGTTTGATTGATTCAGCCGTGCTCGCATGTGGCAAAGGGCTGTTTTCGAATGAATGATACAGTGGATGATGTGACCACTGAAAAGAAAAAGCCCGTCCGGGTCACGGCCAGGCGCAAACGCGTCAACAAGCGCGTGACGATGACCGATATCGCGCGCATCGCCGGCTGTTCGCAGGCAACGGTATCCTTCGTGCTCAACAAGACGCCGGGCATCAAGTTGGCGGCGGAAACGCGCGAACGCGTGATCGAGGCTGCCCGCTCGCTCGGCTATGCCGCGCCCAACTTTGCCCACCTGGACAGCCATGATGCCTATGCGCCTGCGGTCGACGGCAAGATCGGCTTCGTGGTCGACCAGCTGGCAACCAGTCCCGAAGCGGTCGTTGCCATTGAGGGCGCGCGGCAGGCCTCGTGGAATGCAGGCAACATCATTCTGGTTGCCCAGACATTGAATGATCCAGAGA
This sequence comes from uncultured Phyllobacterium sp., assembly GCF_902479695.1. Lineage (NCBI taxonomy): Bacteria > Pseudomonadati > Pseudomonadota > Alphaproteobacteria > Hyphomicrobiales > Phyllobacteriaceae > Phyllobacterium > uncultured Phyllobacterium sp. The sequence goes on from NZ_CABSQF010000051.1 coordinate 27,497, forward strand.
TGGAGCCGCGCACCATCCGCGCCCTGCGCGAGCAGGGGATTTCCGCGCTGATCTATATGGCGATCTTTACCCGCGAGGTGACGTTGCCGGACTACCTCTACAATCTCGATATCCCGCTGGTGCTCCTCAACTGCTATACCGCCGACTATGCTTTTCCGGCGGTCGTTCCGAGCGAGATTGCCGGCGGCCAGCACTCGACCCGCCACCTGATCCAGCACGGCCACCGGCGCATCGGCATCATCACTGGCGAGCCGTGGATGGAGGCGGCGAAGGATCGGCTGCGCGGCTATCGCCGGGCACTGGCGACCGCCGATATCCCCTTCGATGCGGAACTGGTGATCGAGGGCGACTGGTCGGCAAGCGCGGGCTACAAGGCGACGAAGACGCTGCTGGCGCTGAAGGACCGGCCCACTGCCATTTTCTGCCAGAATGACCGGACCGCCATCGGCTGCTACGAAGCGCTGAAGGAAGCGGGCATCCGCATCCCGGAGGATATTTCGGTCATCGGCTATGACGATGAAGAAATATCACGGCACCTGCACCCGCAATTGACCACATCCGTCCTGCCGCACCGGGCCATGGGCCGCTGGGCCATCGAACAGCTCGACAGCTATGCCCCGGAGAGCAGCACGCGCTATCCCATCACCAAGCTCGAATGCCCGCTGGTCGAGCGTCTCTCGGTGACGGAGCGCGCCGGGTTGAACGGTGCTAGGTCTGGTCCGGGTGTGACTTTCCTTTGACATAATCAGCCCGGTCGATGCCGTGGCGCTGAAGCTTGTCGTAGAATGTCTTGCGCGGAATGCCCAGGGCCTCGATCGTCGTCCTCACATCGCCATTGTTGCCGGTCAGGGCCTCGCGGATGAGTTTTGCCTCATGGCGTTCCATGGCTTCGGGCAGGGTGAGCGTGCTGGCCTGCGACGGCGTGTGTTCACTGGTCATTTCATCCAGACCCAGCGCAACCCGCTCGGCGAAATGCGCGAGTTCGCGCACATTGCCGGGCCAGTCATGATCCATCAGCCGCGCGCGCATCGCCGTGTTCATTTCCTGCGGTTCCGTCTTGAAGCGGATGGCGGCGCGATGCAGGAAATGCGTGAACAGCAGCGGAATATCCTCCTTGCGCTCACGCAAGGGAGGGATCGAGACCGTGACGACATTGAGACGGTAGAACAGATCTTCGCGGAAATTCGCCCGCTGTTCGGGGCTGCCGAGATCCACCTTGGCGGCGGCGACGACGCGCAGGTCCACGGGCCTGTGTTCATTGGTGCCAAGCGGCGTGATTTCCCGCATTTCCAGAACGCGCAGCAGTTTGACCTGCGTGGCCAAGGGCATGCTTTCGATCTCGTCGAGGAACAATGTACCGCCGCTGGCATGTTCGATCCGCCCGATACGCTTGTTCTGCGCGCCGGTGAAGGCTCCGGCCTCATGGCCGAACAGCTCGCTTTCGATCACCGATTCCGGCAGGGCGCCGCAGTTGAGCGCAACGAAATTGCCCTGCCTGCGGCGGCTCCATTCATGCAGGAGACCGGCGGCCACGTCCTTGCCGCTGCCGGTCTCGCCGGCGATCAGCACGTCCACATCGGCATTGGCCACATGACGCAGCGTTTTGCGCAGATTCTGCATCACGGGTGTCTGGCCGATCAGCGGCACTGTTTCGTCGGAGGCCTCCATGAATTGCCGCAGCTGGCGGTTTTCCATGACAAGCTGGCGCTTGTCTGCGGCGCGGCGGATGCTCTGGACGAGGCGCTCGGCCGGATAGGGTTTGGCGATGAAATCGTAGGCGCCTTCCTGCATGGCCTCGACGGCCATTTCGATATCGCCATGTCCGGTGATCAGGATGACGGGCAGGTCCGCGTCCATCGCGCGCAGGCGCCGGAAAAATTCCAGTCCGTCCACATGCGGCATGCGGACATCGCTGACGACGACGCCGGCGAATTCCGGTGTCAGGAAGCGCAGGGCACTCATGGCATCGGCGAACGGAATCACGCTGAACCCGGCAAGTTCCAGCGTCTGCCTGTTGGCGTTGCGCAGGTCGTCATCATCGTCGACAAACGCGATTTGCGGCTGGAAACTCATGATCAGGCAACCCTTTTGAGATGGACGGTGAATCGGGTGCCGGCGCTGCTGCTGTCCACTTCGATGCGTCCGCCATACTCGGCGACAATGTCATGGCAGATGACCAGGCCAAGCCCGAGCCCGCGGTCCTTGGAGGTATTGAAGGGGGTAAACAGCGCCTGCATGATGTCATCGGGAATGCCGGGGCCGTTATCGGCCACGGTCAATTGCACCTCGTCATCGGCGACGGCGTAGCCGACGCTGATCCGGCTGGATGGCCCGCCTTCGGTTGCCTCCAGCGCGTTCTGCATCAGATTGATCAGCACCTGTTCGAGCCGGATACGGTTGCCATGCACCTTCAGCCCGGCCGGCGGCGTCTCGGTCGTGATCTTGCCGACCGTCTGGCGGAAACGGCTGCCGAGCAGCAGCAGCGCGCCTTCGATGACGTCGCTGACGTCAGCCGGACCGGCATCGCCGGTGCCCTTGCGCGAGAAGGTGCGCAGTTCATCGGTGATGCTGCCGATGCGTTCGGTCAGGCCCGCGATGGCCGACAGGTTTTCCCTGGCCGGTTCGACCTGATTGCGCGACAGAAACGTCGCGGCATTGTCGGCATAGGCGCGGATGGCCGCCACGGGCTGGTTGATCTCATGCGCAACGCCCGCCGTCACCTGCCCGAGAATGGCAAGGCGGTTGGCCTGCACCAGTTCCTGCTGCACGGTCTGCAATTTGTTTTCGGTTTTCTGCCGCTCCTCCGCCTGCATCACCAGTTCGGCATGCGCGGTGCTCAGCGCTTCGGTGCGTTCCGCGACGCGGCGCTCCAGTTCGCGGCGCGCCAGTTCCTGCTCCTGCAGGCGCTGCAGCGCCAGGCCGCGGCGATGCAGAAAGAACGCGGTGAAGCCGAGGACAGGCGCAATGACCGCCAGGGCCGCGAGCTGCGCGGCACGGATGGCTTCGCTCACCGCCGCGCCGGCCGGGGTCAGCAATTGCAGGATCCAGCTGGTTGTCGGCACGGGAACGCGGACCCGGACATATTCCGCGTCCTGGCTGGAGCCCGGCAGCTGGGCGGTTACCCTGTCCGGCGTCGCGGTTGTCAAGGCGGGCGCGACGTTCAAAGGTTCGAGCGGCGCATTGCCGAACTGCAGGCTTTCCCGGATCGGGCCGAGCTGTTCGGCCGGGATCGGTGCCTGCGCCATGAAGCGCCATTCGGGAAAGCTGGTGATCAGCACGATGCCGCGAGGATCAAGGACATAGGACGGGTCGCTGCTCCGGCGCCAGTCGGCCTCCAGTTCGTCGAACTCGACCTTGACGACAATCACGCCAAGCAGGCCGTTCGGACCGTCGATGCGCCGCGAAATATACAGGCCCGGCCGTTTGCTGATCGTGCCGAGCGCATAGTGCTCGGCGCTGCCATTGGCGAGTGCGCGCAGATAATAGGGGCGGAAACTGTAGTCGACGCCGACAAAGCTGGTCGGTTCCTGCCAGTTGCTGGCCGACAGGGCCGTGCCCTTTGCATCGAGGAGATAGATGACGGACGCGTGCGTGCCTTCAATCAGGCTTTCCAGCTTGCGGTCGACAAGATGCAGCATGCTTTCGCTGCGGGATGACAGCGCGCTGATGAGGTCGCGGTCCTGCGAGAGGACGAAGGGCAGGGAGCGTTGCTTCTCCAGCACGGTCCGCAGCAGGACGGCATTGAGTTCCGCCGCGCTTCTCGCCCGGGTTTCCAGCGCGACATAGGCGCGGTTGCGGCCGTAATCATTGGCGGCCAGCAGGGCGCCGAGGATGATGAAAACGGCCAGGGCGCCATAGACGATTTTGCCCATGGTGCTGAATCCCCCGGTCCGGGGCAGTATATCGGCATCGTTTGGCAGGGGGCGGTCCATGGCTGATTTGTGCATATATCCGCACGATTGACAATCTGTTTGTGCGAAATTCCGCACATTTTTATATCCCGCGCCCGGAGGATAGAAATAATATGCAATAAAATCAATATATTATCAAATAAATTAAGATTGGCACGGTGCTTGCTTATGCCTTTCCAGAGAACGCATGCGTTGTTCTCGAGAACAAGAAGGGCCCGGGAGGCTGACAGGGTTTCTGCCAGACGCGGCTCGCACCATGGAGGAAGACATGAGTCCTGTGACCATCAGCGCAGCACCGCAGCCGCGCGTCAAGAAACCAATCTATACCCATCTGTATTTCCAGGTCATCGTTGCCATCACCATCGGCATCGCGCTTGGCCATTATTATCCGGATACCGGCACGAGCATGAAGCCGCTCGGCGATGCCTTCATCAAGCTGGTGAAGATGATCATTGCTCCGGTCATTTTCCTGACCGTGACGACCGGCATCGCCGGGATGAGCGATCTGCAGAAAGTCGGCCGCGTCGCCGGCAAGGCGATGATCTACTTCCTCACCTTCTCGACACTGGCGCTGATCGTCGGCCTCATCGTTGCAAATGTCGTGCAGCCCGGTGCCGGCATGAACATCAATCCGGCAACGCTTGATCCGGCCTCGGTCGCCACCTACACGCAGCAGGCGCATGAACAGAGCGTCATCGGCTTCCTGCAGAACATTATTCCGACGACCATCGTCGGTGCCTTTGCTTCCGGCGACATTCTTCAGGTGCTGTTTTTCTCGGTTCTGTTCGGTGTATCACTAGCCATGGTCGGCGAGCGCGCCGCGCCGGTCACCAACTTCCTGCATGTGCTGTCCGCACCGGTGTTCAAGCTGGTCGCCATTCTGATGAAGGCTGCTCCCATCGGTGCCTTCGGCGCCATGGCGTTCACCATCGGCAAGTACGGCATTTCATCGGTTGCCAACCTGCTGTTCCTCATCGGAACCTTCTACCTGACGTCGATCCTCTTCGTGGTGATCATCCTCGGTGCCGTCGCCCGCTACAACGGCTTCTCGATTTTCGCGCTGATCCGCTATATCAAGGAAGAACTGCTGCTCGTTCTCGGCACCAGCTCATCCGAAGCTGCCCTGCCGACACTGATGGCGAAAATGGAAAAGGCTGGCTGCAAGAAGTCCGTCGTCGGCCTCGTCATTCCGACCGGTTATTCCTTCAACCTGGACGGCACCAATATCTACATGACATTGGCTGCGCTGTTCATTGCCCAGGCAACCAACACGCCGCTGACCCTGACCGATCAGGTTCTGCTGCTGCTGGTGGCCATGCTCAGCTCCAAGGGCGCTGCCGGTATCACCGGTGCCGGCTTTATCACGCTGGCGGCAACGCTGTCCGTGGTTCCGGCCGTGCCGGTCGCCGGCATGGCGCTGATCCTCGGCATCGACCGCTTCATGTCGGAATGCCGTGCCCTGACCAACCTTGTGGGCAATGCGGTCGCAACAATCGTTGTTGCCCGCTGGGAAGGCGAACTCGACAAGGGCCAGCTTGACCGCGCATTGCATGGCGGCGTCAGCGAAGACGAAGCC
>NZ_CABSQF010000052.1:0-31277 GCF_902479695.1 uncultured Phyllobacterium sp.
CAGGAAATTATCGGCGATTTTACCGTTTTCTGACGCTTTATCAAAGATTTCGCTCTGCCAACCGATACTCGCCCATGCCCTGGCCGCTGCTATCACGCGCTTATGACGCAACGCTTGCTTGTGTCCGTGGTCCTGTCTGCCTAACTTGCTCCCGATGAGGAGCCTGCGGGCTCCCCCGACGGATTGCAAACACTCCAAGGAGAATGAAATGCAGCTTGGCATGATTGGGTTAGGGCGCATGGGCGCCAACATGGCGCAGCGCCTCATGAAGCGTGGTCACGCCCTCGTGGTTCACGACACCCGTGCCGAAAGCATGGCGGACCTGCAAAAACAGGGTGCGACCGGAACGGTCGTGCTGGAGGAGTTCGTCTCGCTTCTGGCCAAGCCGCGCGCCATCTGGCTGATGCTGCCCGCCGCCGTTGTCGACAGCGTTCTCGCCAAGCTCGTGCCGCTGCTCGAGGCGGGCGATATCCTCATCGATGGCGGCAATTCCTATTATCACGACGATATCCGCCGCGGCGGCGAGCTGAAGACAAAAGGCCTGCACTATGTCGATGTCGGCACCAGCGGCGGCGTCTTCGGACTGGAGCGCGGCTATTGCCTGATGATCGGTGGCGAAAAGGACGTGGTGGAGCATCTCTCGCCCGTATTCGCCTCGCTGGCGCCGGGAGGCAACGATCCCGCCGCGTCAGCCGTGGCTGCGCCGGGCAAGAGCACGGCGCCGCTCGGTTATCTGCATTGCGGTGCCAATGGTGCGGGCCACTTCGTCAAGATGGTCCATAACGGCATCGAATATGGTTTGATGGCGGCCTATGCGGAAGGCCTGAACATCCTGCGCAATGCGGATATCGGCCTGCGCTCGCATGAGGTGGACGCGGAAACCACGCCACTCCTGCATCCCGAGCATTATCAATATAGTTTCGACCTGCCGCAGATCGCCGAGGTGTGGCGCCGCGGCAGCGTGATCAGCTCCTGGCTGCTGGATTTGACCGCCGACGCCCTGAACGACGATCCGACCCTGTCGAATTTCCAGGGGCGTGTTTCGGATTCGGGCGAGGGGCGTTGGACGGCCATCGCCGCCATTGACGAGGCCGTACCCACGCCGGTTCTCAGCGCGGCGCTGCAGGAGCGTTTCAGCTCGCGCGGCAATGCCGACTTCGCCAACAAGGTGCTGTCGGCCATGCGCAGCGAGTTTGGCGGCCATGTGGAAAAACCCGCTTCCAAAGCCTGAGGCCCCTTGCGCAGCTCCGCTCCGGCCCCGCTGCGGGGCGGGACGGAGCTGTCTGTACATTGCGCTAGAATTTCGAACTATTGTTTTTGTATTTTGCTATTTGTTTAGACATTTTTCCTGGCGGAGGGCGGACATCCCGCATGTATTAAAACTGTGATCAAACGTCTGTAGAATCGGCAAATTTTGTTTGGCGATTGATCGTTCAATGGTGAAAACGGGATATGTTTTGTGTATTGCGAAATGACTTTTGTATTATTATAAAGCAATCCCGTAGCGCAGCTGGTCCAAGGTTTCAGGCCGGCAGTGCAACAGCGTCACATCATTTTGGAGATACTCATGACATCGAAACTCTGCAGTGGAGTCTTCGCGGCACTTATGTTCATGGCCGTTTTCATCGCATCGTCGGCCCATGCGGCAGACAAGCCGGGCTGCAAGGATTTCCCCGGTATCAAGCGCTTTGAAGGGGCATCGATCATGTTGTGCGATGCGCGCAACTTCGCGGAATATACCCTGCCGACCGCAAAGTGGGTCAAGAACGAGGATGACTCCGCCAAGTCGGATTTTGCCAGCAAGGAAGCACTGGAAGGCCGCCTGACGCAGAATGTCTATTCCGTCCCTGCCGGACCTTCCTCGGCCGAAGTGTTCCGCAACTACCTGAACGATCTGCAATCGGCGGGCTACAAGGTCCTGTTCCAGGCCAAGCAGGCCGACACCTATCAACTGGAGAACGTCTTTGGCGAAAAGGGCCCCGGCGGCCAGCTTTTCGGCTACAGCCCGGACGAGGCGCGTTATGTGGCGGCCGTCAAGGAAGAGGGCGGCGTCAAAACCTACATCGCGCTCTATGTCATCGAATTCGAGGACGGCTATGTGCCGGAATTCGATGCGGTCAAGGGCCAGGTCTATGTCCGCCTCGACTCGCTTCAGGTTGGCAACCTGACCGATCAGATGGTCGTGGTTTCCGCCTCGCAGATCAGCAAGAGCCTCGATACGGCGGGCAAGGTTCTGCTCTACGGTATTCATTTCGACTTCAACAAGGCGTCAATCAAGCCGGAGTCGCGCCCGAGCCTTGATGAAATCGCCAAGTTCCTGAAGGATCAGCCGAACGAGAAACTCGATGTGGTTGGCCATACCGACAATATTGGCGGTGCTGACTTCAACATGCAGTTGTCGAAGGCGCGGGCCGATGCGGTTGTCGCCGATCTGGTCAGTACCTACAGTGTTTCGGCGAACCGTCTCAAGGCGAAGGGAGAGGGCTTGCAGTCGCCTGTCGCATCGAATGACGACGAAGCCGGACGGGCCAAGAACCGCCGGGTGGAGCTTCATCGCCAGTAGCACCGGCGCACGCTTTGCCAGAACAGGAAAGGCGGCTCGCGGAGCCGCCTTTTTGCTGTCCATGGCTGCCGGTCAGTTTGGCCGCACGCTGGCTTGCCGGTTGCAATCACCGCCGCAGGCGTCAGGCGAAACAAACTGCATGGTGAAGACCTGGCCGCCAATGCCCTGGGCAAGTTCCGGTGACAATGTCAGCGGCGTGCAATTCTTGACGGCGGAAATGGCCGCATCGATGAATGATTTGCGCGCCGCCGCGTCATTGCCCGGAAAATCGATGGCAGCCGTTCGCGGCGGGCCGATCAGCGAGCCGTCGCGCTTGAAGCTGAAACGGAGTGTCACGGTGGATTTTTGTGAACCCTCCGGCGCAGTCCAGCAGGCATGAAGCGCTTTGCCGACATCATCCATGGTGGTCAGCGGTCCGGCCATCACGGAGGGAGTGGTGGAGAGCGTCATGGCGAGTGCCAGAGACAGGCGATTGAGAAGCTGTGTCATGATCCCAGTTGCTCCTTTTTGAATGTCCAAAGACGGTGCACTTGAGTCCATCGATAGAATACCACCAAAAGCCCATTTTAGTGAGTAAAAATACTATCTAAGGTTGAACATTACTGGGGTAATTGCAGTATTGTCTGGGATATCCGGGTTTAAACACACACATGTGATGGTGGATGGCCCTTTCGTGCCGTTTCCACCATCACATTACTGTGAAAAACCTATGCGGCCTTGATCGGGCGCGGTCCGATATACCGCGATTGCGGGCGAATCAGCCGGCCATGTTGGGTCTGCTCTCTTGCATGGGCGATCCAGCCGCCGACCCGTCCCATGGCGAAGACGCTGGTAAAGCTGTCCCTCGGAAAACCAAGCGTTTCCAGCAGCAATGCCGTATAGAATTCCACATTGGTCTTGAGCGGGCGGTCGGGTTTGCGGCGGGCGAGGATGCGCAGAGCCGCCGCTTCGACGCTCTCCGCCAGCTTGAAGCGGCCCGCACCGTGATTGCCCGTTCCAGCCAGCCGCCGCAGTGCCTGCATCAATGCATCGGCGCGTGGGTCGCGCACCCGGTAGATGCGATGGCCGAAACCCATCAGCCGCTCGCCGTCGTCCAGTGCCTTTTCCAGCCAGGTTTCGGCGTTGTCGGGTGTGCCGATGGCGTCGAGCATGTCGAGAACCGGCCCCGGTGCACCGCCATGCAGCGGCCCTTTGAGCGCACCGAATGCAGCCAGAACGGAGGACACCAGTCCCGCATGGGTGGATGCCACCACCCGAGCCGCGAATGTCGAGGCGTTCATGCCGTGGTCACTGACCGTCACGAGATAGGTATCGAGTGCGGCGGCTTCCTGCGGTGTGACGGTTCGGCCGTGCAGCATGTGCAATATATCCGCGGCGTGGCTGAGCGCGGTGTCGGGCGCGACAGGTGTCTGGCCGTTCTTCAGCCGGATGACCGCCGGTGTGAACACGGCGGGAGCCGCGATCAGGCGCAGGGCGGTGGCAAGGTCATCGCCATCAGTAAATTGGGCGGTCAGTGCGCGCACCGCATCGGTGACCGGCAGTGCGAGCAAGGGCGCGGCAGCATCGGGTATCGTGCGGAAAACCTCCTGACGGGCCAGGCCGATGCGCGTGCGCAGTCCGTCCGCGTCGAGCTTTTCGTCAAAGGCATCCGACAGCAGCAGCGTCAGCAGTTCCTCAGAGGGGACAACGCCGGCCAATTCATCCAGCGACCGGCCGCGAATGATCAATATGCCCCCAAGCCCGTCAACATCCGACAGCGTGGTTTCCGTGGCGACAACATCATCAAGACCGTTTTTCATGGCAAACTCCAGTTTTTGTTTCCGCCACAGGATGAGGTGCGCTATGATTGACGTCAATCTTGACGTAAATGATCAATGTGAGGTTCCATGGCGTGGTTGACGGCATCGCAGGCTCTGGCGGCCCTTGGCGTCCAGCCGCAGACCCTTTACGCCAATGTCAGCCGGGGGCGGATTCAGGCCAAGCCCGATCCGCAGGACCCGCGCCGCAGCCTTTACAAGAGCGAGGATGTGAAACGCCTCGCCGGACGCAAGGTCGGGCGGCGCACGGTGGCCAATGTCGCCGCCGAGGCGATCGGTTGGGGCGATCCGGTCCTGCCGTCGAGCATCTCGACCATTGCCGACGGGCGCTTGTGGTATCGCGGCAGGGATGCGTCCGTATTGGCCGCCACGTCGACACTCGAACAGGTTGCAGCGCTGTTGTGGGAAGCGGGGGAAATCACCGCATCGCCTTCCGCCCATGATATGCCCAGGCCCGACCGCCCGCTGGAGGCAGCCATGATTGTCCTTGCCCGGCGTGCCGCAACGGACCTGCCGGCCCATGGCCGTTCGCGTGCCGTGCTGGTTGCCGAGGCATCCGGTGTCTTTGCGGACGTCGTTGCGGCGATGCTTGGCACCGGCAGCGCCGCCAATCACGCCGTTCACGTCCGACTGGCCCATGCCTGGAATGCGCCGGAGGCGGAAGACTGCATCCGCCGGGCGCTGGTTCTGCTGGCCGATCACGAACTCAATGCCCCGCCCTTGGCGGCCCGCGTCGCCGCTTCGACCGGAGCGCCGCTGTCGGCCGGCATGCTCGCCGGCCTTGCCGCGCTGACCGGGCCGCTGCATGGCGAGGCCTATCTCAGCGTGCAGGCGCTGGTCCGGACCGCACAAGCCACTGGCGCAGGCTTTGCGATACGCGAACTGCTGGCCCAGGGCAGGGCCATCCCGGCCTTCGGGCACCCGCTTTATCCCCATGGTGACCGGCGCGCCGCGGCGCTGCTGGCACAGTTCGAACCGGGCACCATCTATCGGGAGATTCGCGAAACGGCAGAGATGCTGACCGGCGAGCAGCCCAATATTGATTTTGCGCTCGCCGCCATGACCGATGGCTTTGCTTTGCCTCCGGCGGCACCCGTCATTCTCTTCGCCATTGCCCGCTCCGTCGGCTGGATTGCGCATATTCTGGAACAACAGTCGATGAACCAGCTGATCCGCCCGCGTGCCCGTTACACCGGCCCACCCCTGTCCCTGTCCTGAACCCGGCAATCGCCCATGAAAAAATTCAGGCGATATGTCGATACCGGTAAATCCCGCGCGTCGTGTCATCGGAGCGAGGGTTTACCAACGGCCGGACCATCCGGCCGCCCGGCATCCGAACCGAAGGAGAAACGACAATGCGATTCATGATTCTGGTGAAGGCAACGAAAGATTCGGAAGCCGGCGTCATGCCGCCGGAGGAACTCTTCAGCGCCATGGCCGATTATCACGAACAGCTGGCGAAAGCCGGGGCGCTGCTGGACGCCAATGGCCTGCAACCGACCGCAAAGGGCTGGAAAATCCGGTATTCCGGCGGCAAGCGGACCGTGATCGACGGGCCGTTCGCCGAAGCCAAGGAACTGGTGGCAGGCTATACCATCATTCAGGTGAAGACGCGTGAGGAGGCGATTGAATGGGCCAACCGGTTTCCCAACCCGCATCCGGATGGCGGCGAGATCGAAATCCGGCAGATGTTCGAACTCGAAGATTTCGGCGAATTCGAAGCCATCGACCGCTTTCGCGACATGGGCGCCGGCCAGAACAAGTAAGCCGCGCGTCGCGATCTTGCGCGACGGCCTCGAAGGTGATGTGATCGGCCCTTATGACGACCGCCGCCGAAACCCATCGTGCCATCGAAACCGTGTGGAAAATCGAGCAGGCCCGGATTATTGCCGGGCTTGCGCGCATTGTCAGGGATGTCGGGCTCGCCGAAGAACTGGCGCAGGAGGCGCTGATCGCCGCACTGCGCCACTGGCCGTCGGAGGGCATCCCGCGCAATCCCGCCGCATGGCTGATGGTCACCGGCAAACGCCGGGCCATCGATCATTTCCGCCGTACCAAGATGCTGAAGCGCAAGCACGGGCAGTTGGGCTATGACGCGGAAATCGAACAGGCCGCCATGCCGGATTTCGATACGGCACTGGACGACGACATCGGCGACGACATGCTCAGCCTCATCTTCACCGCCTGCCACCCCGTGCTATCGGCCGAGGCGCGCACGGCGCTGACGCTGCGCATGATCGGCGGGCTGACGACGGAAGAGATCGCCCGCGCCTTCCTGACACCTGAAGCCACCGTTGCCCAGCGCATCGTCCGGGCCAAGCGCACGCTGTCGGAGGCGAATATTCCCTTCGAGGTGCCGCGCGGCAAGGACCGCACCGAGCGTCTCGCCTCGGTGCTTGCCGTGCTCTATCTGATTTTCAACGAGGGCTATTCGGCCACCACGGGAGATGATTGGATCAGGCCGCAACTGGCACAGGAAGCCATGCGGCTCGGGCGTATCCTTGCTGATCTGATGCCGGATGAACCGGAGGTGCACGGGTTGATCGCCCTGATGGAAATTCAGGCCTCGCGCTTTGCCGCGCGGGTCGGGCCGTCGGGCGAACCGGTCCTGCTGTTCGACCAGAACCGCGCACACTGGGACCATCTGCTGATCCGGCGCGGGTTGGCGGCACTGGAGCGGGCCGAAAGGCTGGGCACCGTCTACGGCCCCTATGGCCTGCAGGCGGCCATCGCCGCCTGCCATGCACGGGCGCGAACCGCCGAGGAAACCGACTGGGTCCGGATCGCCGCGCTCTATGAGCGGCTGGCAAAGCTCATGCCATCGCCTGTCGTCGAGCTCAATCGGGCGGTAGCGCTCTCCATGGCTTTCGGTCCGCAAGCCGGGCTCGACCTCATTGACCTGCTGACGGGCGAGCCGTCCCTGCAGGCTTATCATCTCCTGCCAAGCATTCGCGGCGACCTCCTGCTGAAACTCAATCGGCCGGATGAAGCGCGGGCTGAGTTCGAGCGGGCCGCAAATCTCACGCGCAATGCCCGCGAGCGCACAATCCTCTTGGAGCGCGCGGCTTCCTGTGCCTAGCAGTGTAGTGAGAGCTTCATGCCCTCATGGCTGGCGACAAATCCCAGCGCTTCGTAGAAACGCGCCGCGTCGGGCCGCGTCTTGTCGGTGGTAAGCTGCACCAGCCCGCACCGGCGTTCGCGGCAGGCGTCGATGGCCCATTCAAACATGCGGCGGCCAAGCCCGCCGCGCCGGTGCGCTTCGGCAATCCGCACGCTTTCGATCTGCCCGCGCCACATGCCGGTGCGTGATAATCCGGGGATGAAGGTGATCTGGGCACAGCCGACAACCAGTCCTCCGTCTGCCGCCACGACCAGAAGCTGGTTCGGGTCGCTGTCGATGGCGGCAAAGGCCGAGCGATAACGCGGATCGACCGGATCGGAGATCACCTCGCGCCGACTGCCGAGCGGATCATCGGCCAGAAGCGCGACAATGGCGGGGAGATCGGCGCTTGTGGCCTTGCGGATGAGGGGTTCGGTCAACACTGGTCTCCTACCTGAAAACGACTGCACGAACCACGCACCACGTATTGGCAATCAGCTTTAATACATCTCACTTCACAGTATCAAACCCGATTCCCGTCAAATGTTCCAACACCTCCCACAAGTCGTGGAGGCCAAAGCCATCCTAACGTCTTTGACTAAAAGCGAATTGACACCCATTGGCTTAAGGAAATAATCCGGCTCCGTATTCAATCGTTTCAAATCGCTTTGGGAGGAGCACGGTTTGAAAGCGCGGTTGTTGCAATCGCGCACGTGTCAGACGCGGCATCTATTTTTCAACTCTTAATTTCAAGCACAAATTTAAAAGCAAAATTCATTTGGGAGGAACCAATGATTTTCAGACGCGTCCTCATCGCCGGACTTGTCGGCAGCGCTATGCTGGCGGGTTGCAATAATGCGGATGACAAGGCTCCGGCAACGCCTGATGCGCAAGGCACCTTTGCGGAAGACATCAGTCCGCTGAACGGCGGCGTGGACCAGGCAACGATCAAGGGCCTTAAAGACGCTTTGGACACCCTGCAGGCGAACATCGTCATTCTGCAAGGGGACGCCGTGACCTCGAAAGAGACACTGGCTGCACTCAAGTCCACCATCGAACTTTTGCAAAGCCGGGCCGGCCAGACAGAAGCCTCTGTTGCCGCGTTGACGGAGCTCGGCCCCCGCATCGACAAGCTGGATGCCGGCCTCAAGTCGCTGACGGATAATTTCAAAACTCTGGATGGGCGAACGGCGGCCATACAGGCTGATATGGATACGCTTAAACCATTGCTTGCGCAGATTACGGCACTGAAAGACGACTACGGCAAGGCGATCAAGCTGAAGCTGGAAGCGGCGGCTCTCGCCCCGCTGCTTAGCGACATCGATCTGCTGAAGACCGGCAAGGCTGATGCAGGGAAGCTTGCGGATTTGCAAGTAAAGCTCGATGGCTTGAAGGATGCGGTCGACAAAGCAAAGCTTGGAGCATCTTCAGCCGAAGACTTCAGCAAACGCATCGCCGTGCTGGAAGAGGCAATCAGGAAACTGAAGGGCCAGAACAATGCCGGGCTGATTTGTGTCAGCAGCGTTGCGCCCAATGGCGAGATGCCACCGAGTGCCCTCATTACCTTCGATTAATTGCTTGATTTTTAAATTCTCAAAATAACTTAAAGGGGAGGCTTCTCATGAGTTTTGCAAGCCGCAGATCATTTCTATTACAAAGTGCTGCAATTGTTGGAACCGGACTATTTTACAGCGCCGAAAAGCACTTGAATTTTATTGGTTCGGCGTCTGCTGTCGGACCTACAACGTCTTTGACCGATCTCGAGGCGCTTCCGCATTGCGCCAGTGGAACCATCCGCGAGATCGCAGGCGGCTGGACTTTTACCAGTGTTAAGGAAGCTCCTCAGTTTACCGGCGAAGTCCTGTCCTCAGCCGGTGCATTTAAAATGGATAAGGCCACTGTTCCGGGCACTGTTTTGACCAGCATGATCAATAATGGTGTTTATCCAGACCCGCTCTATCGTCAGATCGTCACCAAACTGATCCCGGATGATCTGCATAAAACGGACTATTGGTACCGTACAGAAATCGACGTACCGGCTTTGCAGGATGGACAGCGGTTCTGGCTGCGCTTCAGCGGCATAAACTATCTGGCAACCATATGGTTGAATGGCCAGGAGGTCGGCCGCATTGAAGGTGCCTTCAAGCGTGGAAACTTCGATGTCACGGACATTGTCAAGAATGTACAGGGGCAGAAAACATTTCTGGCTGTGAGAATTCATCAGCTCGACTATGTGGAACGTCCGCTGCTACCCAGTTATTCCAGCGGTCGCACGCGTGGAGGAACCAATGGCGGTCCATCCGGCCAAACGCTGAACAATGGGCCGACATTTTTTTGCACAGCCGGATGGGACTGGTTACCCACCATACCCGACCGGTGCCTGGGGATCTGGCAACCGGTCTACAGCTTCGTTACCGACACGACCAGAATTGTGAATACCCAGGTCAATGCAACCCTCGCGGATGATCTCGCCAGCGCCAGCCTGGAAATCAATATCACCTTGAGCAATAAATCGGGGGTAGCGCAAAACGGTGTTCTCACAGGTACAATATCGGGCATCGCGTTCAGCCATGCGGTTTCACTGCCCGCCGGGAGCGAGCCCAAGACTTTTAAACTAACCAAAAACAACGTGCCGGAACTTGCGTTAAGCAATCCCAAACTGTGGTGGCCGAACGGCTATGGCGACCCTTACCTTTATGAACTATCCCTTACGCTTCATATTGGCGAGACTATATCCGACCGGCGCAGTTTGAAGTTTGGCGTGCGCAAAATCACCTATTCGCGCAAGCGAGGCTCCGGTACTGATCTGGGGATCGCCATCAACAATGTGCCCATTTTGATCATGGGTGGCAATTGGGGATTAGACGAAGCGTTGAAGCGCATCCCCCGCGAGCGGCTTTTCAATCAGGTCAGATTGCATAAGGAGGCCAACCTCAACCTGATCAGAAACTGGAACGGGCAAAGTACCAGCAAGGATTTTTATGATGCCTGCGATGAATATGGTATTCTCGTCTGGCAGGATTTCTTCTTCTCAGGGGAAGGAGGCACTCCGAAAAATACCGACAGATATCTCGACAATGTTCGCGATGTCATCACCAATTTCCGCAACCATCCTTCGATTCTGCTTTGGTGCGGCGGCAATGAAAAAAAGCCGTCACCTCAAACAATCGTCGATGGTTTGGACAAGTTGGTCACCGAGCTCGATCCTCAACGCGAATGCCTGACAAGTTCCAAAGAAGACACGAGCGAACCTTATGCAAAGCCTCCATTGGGTGGATATGCGTCTGGCGGGCCTTACCATTGGGTGGCGCCTGGAACCCACTTCAACAAAGTCAGCTCCCTCCCATTCCACAATGAAATTGGTTCTCATTCGATTCCCACGCTGGAATTTGTTCAGTCGATGCTGCCCGAAGCGTCCTGGGAATGCCCTGATGACTATTGGGCGGACAGAGATTCCAATGGGAACGGTGGTGGTGGACCGATTACTGACGCCACTGCAAATCGCTATGGCAAGATCAGCAATCTTGCCGATTTTGTCCGCAAATCCCAGTTGATGAATTATGAATGCATCAAGGCGATTTACGAGTCCCACGCCGGCAATTTTGGCCCGATAACAGCAACAGCACCTGCGACATCAACGGGCGTCATCATGTGGATGACCAACCCGGCGCAACCAAGTTTTGTCTGGCAGATGTATAGCCATGATCTTGAACAGCACTCATCCTTCTTTGCGGTTCAACACGGGTGCAGGCGTGTTCATGCCTTGATGAATGCGAACACTCGAAAAATCTTTGTTGTCAATCATACGGCAAATCCGCTGCGCGGGAGCGTTGAGATCGCCATCCACAATCTCGATGGTACACAAGTCAGCCGGACTGTCGAGAATGTCCCTGAGATCAGACCGGCATCTTCAGCCAGTATTGTCGATATCAGCTCGAAGATTTCGGCCTCCACATCCGACATTTGCTTTATTTCGCTTCGGCTCATCGTAAATGGAAACTTCCAGTCCGAGAATTTCTATTGGTGCAAGAAAAGCGGAGACGATGATGACTACAAGGTGCTGGACACAATGAAGCCTGCATCGCTCGGTATTTCGGCGAAAGTTGTGGAGACGGGGAAGACGGCAACAAAACTCAATGTGAAGGTAGAAAATATCAGCGATGCAATTGCCTTGATGGTTCACTTGCAGATATTTGACAAAGGCACCGGAGCGCGAATATTGCCGGCATTTTATAGTAATAATTACCTTAATATATTGCCGAATAAGTCAACGGAAATTACTGTTGAAGTCCCTCATAAGGACGGCAAAGCTGTAGAAAATCTCGCGATCAGGATGGACGGCTGGAAAATCGACAGGGCGGGCTCAAAGCTGAGCACTGTGGATGTGCCCATCAGCTTCAATGAAAACGCCTTGAATCTGCAACCGAAAGGCGCAGCCTTTGCGTCTTGCAAGTAGAGAAGGGACCAACGCAGACCGCAGCAGACGTAACTTGTCAGACGCGGGTGAGGGTGCAATCATAGGGCTGCACCCTCTTATCGTTACCCTAAGCCGCGCGCAGGCCACCGGTCGAAACATGCGCCTCCGTATCGGCCAATGCCAGCTCGAAGCGGTTGAAGAGCTCGTTCAGCTCGGCTTCCGTGATGATCATCGGCGGGCAGAAGGCGATGGAATCGCCGATGGCCCGCAGCACCGCGCCGTGGCCTTCGAGGAAGCGGGCGAGCTGTGCACCGACGCCGTGCGCCGGATCGAAAGAGCGTTTGGTTGCCTTGTCGGCCACCAGTTCCACCGCACCCATCAGGCCGGAATTGCGCACTTCGCCGACCAGCGGATGATCGATGACCTTCTTCAGGCGTGCTTCGAAGGTCGGCGTCAGGCCGCGCACATAGTCAACGATGTTGCGGCGCTGGTAGATCTCGATGGCCTTGACCCCGAGCGCGCAGCCCAAGGGATGGCCGCCATAGGTGAAACCGTGGCCGAACGTGCCGATCTGGGCGCTGTGATCCACATAGGCCTGGTAGATGTCTTCGGGAACCAGCACGGCGCCCAGCGGTGCATAGGCCGACGTCAGCTGCTTGGCCGCCGAGATGGTGGTCGGCGTCATGCCGACGGCCTGGCTGCCCCACCAGTGGCCGGTGCGGCCAAAACCGTTGATGACCTCGTCGGCAATGATCAGGATGTCGTGCTCGCGCAGGATCGGCTCGATGGCGGCGAAATAGCCCGATGGCGGCACCAGCACGCCGCCTGCACCCATCACCGGCTCGGCGATGAAGGCGGCGATGGTGTCGGGGCCTTCGCGTTCAATCATGTCGCGCAGCGAATCGGCAAGACGCGCCACGAATTCCGCCTCGCTCTCGCCCGCCTGGCCGAAACGGTAGTAATGCGGGCAGTCGGTGTGCAGGATGCCTTCCACCGGCAGATCCCAGCCTTTGTGGTTATAGGGCAGGCCGGTCAGCGACGCGGCCATGATGGTCACGCCATGATAGGCCTTGACGCGCGAGATGATCTTTTTCTTCTTCGGGCGGCCCAGCGCGTTGTTGTAATACCAGGCGAGCTTGACCTGCGTGTCATTGGCTTCGGAACCCGACGAGGTATAGAAAACCTTGGAGATCGGAACGGGCGCGATTTCCTTGAGCTTTTCGGCAAGCTCGATCGCGGGTTCCATGCCCTTGCCGCCGAAGAGGTGGTAATAGGGCAGGGTGCGCAGCTGCTCGGTCGCAGCATCGATCATTTCCTCGTCGCCGAAGCCGAGACCGGCGCACCACAGGCCCGCCATGCCCTCGATATATTCCTTGCCTTGCGTGTCATAGATATAGACCCCCTTGGCATGGCCCATCACCAGCGGTCCTTGATCCTGCAATTTATGGAGGGGGGTATAGGGATGCAGGATCGAATCGATATCGCGCTGCTGGACATTTGTAAGGGGGCGGCTGCTCGCCATTTCATGACTCCATTTTGATGGGATGGGGCGAGCTTAGCCAGACTTGCCGGAAAGAGCAAAGCGGCTTCCAAAAGAAAACGTCGCCTGCGTCGTTATTCCGGCCGAAGGCCCTTCATCACGGCCGCATAATCCTTGCCGAGCCGGGTGAGCAGCGTGGTTTCATCATCTTCGGCCGAAACGGTAAGGCTGGTGCCGTCATTGCCGAGCATGACGAAAACGAGCTGGTCGACGGCACCGTCCGACAAGGAAATGGCCGCAATGCGCTGCTGGTCCCCGTCTTCCGGCGCACGAATGTTGAAAACAACCTCCCCGCCGACCAGGGTTGCAGCCTTCTGCAAAACGCCTTCGAAACCGTCGGCAACAATATCCTGTGCGCCAAGCGCCAGTTCGATCTCGACAACTTCAAGCGAAACCGCTTTGCCAGTTTCAGGCATTCTATCCGGCCTCGTCATTTTGCGTTGTAAAAGCGGCTTGCTTGCCCGCCTTCTATCCTGCCCTGAATCACCGGGGCGATGATGTCAGCTATGTGACAGCCGATCTACTCATAAAGTGTAAACGGTTGAGATGGTTCGGTGGTGTGGCCAGTTGCTGGATATTACCGGATTTTGCGCTAAGGTGTCATCAGAGCTTCATACACTGCGGGCATTCATATGCCGTTGCCCATATTGAAACTCAAAAACCGATTTCATTTTTTAGACACTGCATTTTCAGTCACGCATTCATTAACCGGAGGGTATCTTGAAACCTCGATTTTTTCCATTGCTCCCATTGCTCTTCCTCACCGCGTGTTCCGACACTGAACAACCCGACCCAAGTGTCGTCTCAGCATCGACATTTGACGCGGCACAGTTCGACGAACTGAAGAGCCAGATTGCCAGGCTTGCAGATCAGAATTCTGACTTTGCCAAGCGGTTCGGCGACTTTGAGAATAGTCGACAGGAGATCCGTGTTGGCAGTGCTGGGGATGTAGCCGAAATGAAGCGGCTTCAGGATGAGCTCGATCATCTGAAGACCGCTCAAGCCATTCGCTTGCAGCCTGTTGCCGAAGTCTGTCAGTAAGGCGTCAGATCTAAGAAAAACAATTATTTCAATAGTTTATTATTTCAGGAAGTCATTATGGACAGACGTGATTTTATCAAGATGCTCGGTATCGCCAGCGTCAATACCGCCGCCTATGCAGCATGTTCCGCCTATATGCAGGAAGCGCTTGCAAGTTCCACGGTGGTCGAGGACATGCTGAGCGCTTCAGTCCACTGCAAGGAGGGGTCGCTTGCGGACATCGAGCACGTGGTGATCCTGATGCAGGAGAACCGCTCTTTCGACCATTACTTCGGCACACTGCGTGGCGTGAGAGGATTCGGTGATCCTCGGCCTGTGAAATTGAAAAATGGTGAACCGGTCTGGCATCAGGCGCAGTCGGATAGCTCCGCGCAAAAGGTAAAGCCGTATCAACTGCCCAGGGGCACGATGACTGACAACGAAGGCGCAGCCGGTGGCGTATTCCTGGAAGACCCAGCCCATGATTACAAGAGTGGTCTCGCCGCGTGGAACGGCGGCCTCATGGACAAATGGATTCCACAGAAGGGCATTGTGTCGATGGCCCACTATAGCGAAAAAGATATCCCGCTTTATTTCAAGCTGGCCAAAGCCTTCACCATTTGCGACGCCTATTTTTGTTCGCACAATGGAGCTACCGATCCGAACCGCAGTTATTTCTGGACCGGTACGTGCAATGGCAAGACCTCCAATGACTTTTTCAGTGGCAATAAAGCAGCGGACGACGATGCTTCAAGGCCGAACTGGAAGTCTTACCCCGAGAGATTACAAGAGTTAGGGGTTGACTGGAAATTCTATCAGGACGGCCTTACGAAAACAGATGATGCTTTTGCCGGAAACTACGGCGATAACACCCTGGAGTATTTTAAACAGTTCAGGGTGAACAAAACCCGTTTGGGCGACAAGAGTTCGATCTATGACAAAAACCAGACCATAAATTCAATTTTGCGAACAGAGGCGAATACACGGTCACAGTTCGAACAGGACATTATTGACAATAAGCTGCCGGAGGTTTCTTGGATCGTTGCCCCGGAGGCTTTTTCTGAACACCCTAAATATCCTCCGCATTTTGGCGAGTATTATCTGCATGAGATATTGCGTGCGCTTGTTGCCAACAAGGAGGTATGGCACAAGACGGCCTTAATCGTCACCTATGACGAAAATGGCGGCTTTTTCGATCATGTACTGCCACCTGTTCCACCGATAATATTTAATGGCGGCAAAGTATCTAGCGGAATAATATTACCGCCCTCGGAAAAACCACGCAGTTTTGATACTGAATGTTCCGTCGACGGGAATACAGTCATTGGCATGGGTATGCGTGTTCCCACACTGATCATTTCCCCATGGAGCTCAGGTGGACGAGTGTGTTCGGAGGTTTTTGATCATACCTCCGTCATTCGATTTCTCGACGTCTGGCTCAAGGCCAGAGGCAGGCAGCAGAAAGATATGCCTATCTTTCCAAACATTTCGTCGTGGCGGCAGGCCATCGCTGGCGATTTGACGAGCGCGTTTGATTTTGGCCGTGCAGACGTCAAGCCGATGGACGATTTGGTTGATGGAATGCAGCCAGTGAAAGTTTTTTCAAGCCGCGAAAGGGAATTCGCGCGCAATACGATTACTTTTAAACCAACTATTTCCGATGTGAATGCTGACCCTGATAATGGCAAGCCGATTTCGGCAAAGCAGGATCGTGAAGGCTGCGATCTCTTGCCGATTGGTTATGACTTTCAGGTTCTCTGTAGCTTCACAAAAACTACGCCCAAACGGTTCGAGCTCACCTTTAAAAACTACGGCAGACTCGGCGCCGCTTTTACGGTTCTGGCCTATGACCGAAATAATTCGGGCTGGTTCTTCAGTCTCGAGGGAGCCAAATCTGATGTTTCGACTGCTGTCACCCTATCCGATGTTTGGTATTTGAAGGATTCCAAGGCGCCCGGTTGGGGTGAAGGCGATTATTTTTATTTGGTTCACGGCCCCAATGGCTATCTGGCGGAATTCCGAGGTAATGCGGAAAATCCGTTGCAAGCAGCGTTTCCCGATTTTATCGATATAAGTCCGTCGGCTGACGGAAAAATTATGAAATTCGCCTTTGCAATGTGGCCCACGGCCAATGGCAAACTGAAAATGATCAATGCCTATAGCGGTGTGGAAACGGTGATTTCCAATGGCACCAAGCGGGTTGACGTTGTCACAAAGGACGGCTGGTACGATGTTTCCTTCGTCGATGCGGTGAACACGGACAGCAAGTATCTACGCCGCTATGCCGGCCACATTGAAACCGGCAAAATGAGCCGGACCGATCCGGCCATCGGGATGATCTACGACGAGGCAGCGCGGGTCTATATCCCGGCAGTGGTCTAGCGGGCAGGAGCCTTGGCAACGGCAGGCGCCACGAGGCCTGCCGTTCCAATGCTTGTCTCACCGGGGAAATACGGTTAGCTGTTCGTGTCAGTCACAGTGCAGCCATATCGGGATTCCATGCGACACCACATCCGACGCCGCCAATCGATTTCCGCCAAATGGTCGGTGCGGATCGCGTTCCTGTCGGCCATCCTGTTTGTCCTGTCTGGCCTCGGGCACCGCTTCGAGCGGATCGAAACACCCGAGTTTCTCTGGCTGCTCGCCATCGTGGCGGGCCTCGCGGTGCTGGCGCTGCTGCTCGGCATCAAGGGATTCACCAGCCTGTGGCGCCGCGGCGACCGCGGCGGCCCGTCCGCCTTCTGGGGCGCGGTGATCGCGCTGGTGGTCCTCGGGCCGTTTGTCGTGACGGTCTACCAGGCGATGACCCTGCCAGCGATCTATGACGTGTCGACCGATGTCACCGAGCCTCCGGCGCTGTTTGCCCTGGCCGGTCAACGGACGGACCGCATGAACCCGCTGGTCAACGATCCGCACAGCCGCGCCCTGCAGGCCAAGGCCTATCCCGAAGTGACGGGCCGGCGCTACGAAGGCTCGCCGGACCGCATTCTCGATGCCGCCGTGACGGTGATCACCAACAATGGCTGGACCATCATCGATCAGAAGGGCGTGCCCGGCGACGACGAGGAAATACTGATGGAAGTCGTGGCGCGGACCTGGCTGCTGGGCTTCACCAGCGACGTCGTCATCCGCCTGAGCGACGAGGGCGAGACCACCTATGTCGATATGCGGTCGGTCTCGCGCTACGGCATTCACGATCTCGGCGAAAATGCCGGCCGCATCGCCCAGTTCATGACTGACCTCGATGCGCAGGTGCAGAATGCGCAGCCGGAGGAAGACACCACTCAGCCGGCCCAGTAGGTGCCGTCGATGGAGGGGTTGCCTTCCGTGTGCACCTTGCCGCGGGCAACGAGATCTTCCAGATGGGCAAGCACCGACAGCCCTGCCGCGCCGTGCAGGCGCGGGTCGGTTTCCCTGTAGATGACCTTGACCATGGCGGCGATCGTGCGGTCGCCCAGCTTGACCCGTTCGAACACCGCACGCTCGCGCATCTTGCGGTGGGCTTTCAGGCCGCGCACGAAGGTTTTCGGCTTGGTCACCGCACCGCCATGGCCGGGAAGATAGACCCGGTCATGCCGCTCAAGGAGCCGGTCGAGCGAAGCCATGTAGTCCGACATCGAGCCGTCGGGCGGCGCCACGATGGATGTGGCCCAGGCCATCACATGGTCGGCGGAAAACAGGATGTCCGTTCCCTCAAGCCCGAACACCACATGGTTGGCCGTGTGGCCGGGCGTATGAATGGTGCGCAGGGCCCAGCCATCGCCTGCAATGACCGAATTGTCGGCAGCGGCAATATCGGGCACGAAATCATAGTCGCCGCTGGCATCGAGCAGGTTGACCTCGCCGATATGCAGCGGCCGGGCAGGGCGGTGCGGGCCTTCCGCCACCAGCGTCGCGCCAAGCTCGGCTTTCAAAACCGTTGCGAGCGGCGAATGGTCCCGGTGCGTATGGCTGACAAAGATATGGCTGACCGGTCGCCCGGCGATGGCGCGCAGCAATGCCGCGTGGTGGGCATCGTCAACCGGACCCGGATCGATCAGCGCCAGCGTATCGCGGCCGATCAGATAACTGTTGGTGCCGAAAAAGGTGAAGGGGCTGGGATTGTTGACCGTGATGCGCTTGATATCAGGCGCAATCTCGACGGCTTCGCCATAATGTGGCGCAAAAGAACTGTCGAAAACGAGGGACATGGGGGTGTGCGGACCTTGTGTATGGCCTTGCGCATATTGCGCTGCGGCGTCATCCCCAATATACCCTTTTCAACGCATGGCGAAAGCCGATCCGGAGGATAGAACATGATTGCTGCCCAGACCCGTTCCCTTGCTGAAACCTTCCAGCCGGAAGGCCAGCTTGCCAAAGCCGTATGGTTTGTCTCGCTTGCCCTTGTCGGCACGGCGTTGATGACCCTTGCGGCGAAGACCAAGATCGACATGGTTTTCGTCAATGTCACCATGCAGACCTTCGCCGTTTTCGCCATTGCCGCCGCCTATGGCTCGCGCCTGGCCGTGGCCACCATGGCGCTTTACCTGCTCGAAGGTGCGCTCGGCATGCCGGTTTTCACCGGAACGCCGGAAAAGGGCATCGGCCTTGCCTATATGGTCGGCACCACGGGCGGCTACCTCGTCGCCTATCTCGCCGCAGCCTGGGTTGTCGGTCTTGCCGCTGACAAGGGCTTTGCCCGCAACCCCGTTGTCATGGGTGTTGCCATGCTCGCCGGTGAGGCGATCATCCTCAGCCTCGGCTTCCTCTGGATGGCTTACCTGCTCGGCTTCGAGAAGGCTTTTGCCTTCGGCGTCGGCCCGTTCATCGTTGCCGATATCCTGAAGCTGGCGCTGGCAGCCGCCATTGTCCCGGCCGTCGGCTCGCTGCTCAAGCGCCGCTGATTCCTGCTCTTTGCACCCCCTCTGTCCTGCCGGATGGAGGGGGTGCCGCATTGTCTGTTGGAGAGGCACTCCGTGTCCGATTACCCCCGCGATCTCATCGGCTTCGGCCGCAATACCCCAGACCCGAAATGGCCGGGCCATGCCCGCATCGCCGTGCAGTTCGTGATCAATTACGAGGAGGGTGGCGAAAGCTGCATTCTCGACAACGATCCGGCGTCGGAAAACCTGCTCTCGGAAATCGTCGGTGCGGCGGCGTGGCCGGGACAGCGCAATCTCAACATGGAATCCATCTACGAATACGGCTCCCGTGCCGGCTTCTGGCGGCTGTGGCGCATCTTTACCCGCCGCAACCTGCCGGTCACGGTCTATGGCGTGACGCTGGCCATGGCGCGCAACCCGGAAGCGGTGGCCGCCATGCAGGAAGCCGATTGGGAAATCGCCAGCCACGGCCTGCGCTGGCTGGAGTACAAGGATTTTCCGGAAGACATCGAGCGCCAGCACATCCTTGAAGCCGTGCGGCTGCACACCGAAATCACCGGCGCGCGCCCGCTTGGCATCTATCAGGGCAAGCCCTCGGACAACACGCTGAAGATCGTCATGGAAGAGGGCGGTTTCGTCTATTCGGCCGACAGCTATGCCGATGAACTGCCCTATTGGGTGAAAGGGCCGAAGGGTCCGCATCTGATTGTTCCCTATACGCTCGATGCCAACGACATGCGGTTTGCCACGCCGCAGGGTTTCAACACCGGCGACCAGTTTTTCACCTATCTCAAGGACACGTTCGACGTGCTCTACCGGGAAGGGCAGGAAGGTGCGGCCAAGATGATGTCCGTCGGCCTGCATTGCCGTCTTGTCGGGCGGCCCGGACGGGCGGCGGCGCTGGAGCGGTTCCTGGATTATGTGCAGGGGCACGAGGCTGCCTGGGTGACGCGCCGCATCGATATCGCGCGCCACTGGCACGAGCATCATCGCCCGGACAGTGCCGTATGACCATCTCTCTGCTTGCCGTCCAGCCGCTGACCCGCGCGGCGTTCGAACCCTTTGGCGATGTGATCGAAACCGAGGGTGCCGACGTACGCCTGATCAACAATGGCACCACGCAGCGTTTTCACGATCTGGCCCATGTCGATGTGACCGGGGCGGAGGCGCGGGTTCTGATCAATATTTTTCGCGGACAGGCTTTCGCCCCGCCCATCGACATCGCGATGCTCGAGCGCCATCCCCTCGGCAGCCAGGCATTCTATCCGCTGCAGGACCGGCCATTTCTTATCGTTGTGGCCGAAGACGATGCGGGCCGTCCGGGTCAGCTGAGGGCGTTCCTGGCGCAGGGCAATCAGGGCGTCAATTACGGCCGCAATGTCTGGCATCACCCGCTGATTTCGCTGGAAGCGGCGTCGGATTTCCTCGTGGTCGATCGCGGCGGTGCAGGGGACAATCTTGAAGAGTTTTTCTTCGGGGATGTGGTTTATCGGATCGAAACGGTCTGAATCGCAGAGTGGCGGTGCGTGGTTCGACAAGCTCACCATGAGGGAGAGCGAGGATTGCAGGAAGTCATATTCTGCAATGCTTGCGATTGGCATTGTAGCCAAACCACTTCCCTCATGGTGAGCTTGTCGAACCACGCACCACGACGCCACGAACTTCCCTCTGCCCCTTGACGCTTCATCGCTGCCGGATGAAGCTGTGCACCATGTCACAAACGATCAAATTTTTTCTCAATGGTCAAAAACAGCTGGCGTCGGTCCGGCCGGATATGACGGTGCTCGATTGGCTGCGCAGCGCGCCACGGCTGACGGGAACCAAGGAAGGTTGCGCCGAGGGCGACTGCGGCGCCTGCTCGGTGCTGATCGGCGATCCCTCTGGTGATTCGGTGCGCTATCACGCTGCCAACAGCTGCATTCTCGCCATGGGTCAGCTCGATGGGCGGGCGATGGTCACCGTCGAAGGCCTGAAAACCGAAATCCTGCACCCCGTACAGGCGGCAATGGCGGAAAACGGCTCGTCGCAGTGCGGCTTCTGCACGCCGGGCATCGTCATTTCGCTGGCCGGTCTTGCCGCCAGCACGGCACATCCCGATGACCACGAAATCCACGATGCGCTGGCGGGCAATCTCTGCCGTTGCACCGGCTACCGCCCCATCGTTGAAGCCGCCCGCAAGGTGGCAGGCGCTGGCGGCGCCCCGATACCGGGCCTTGAGGTGACGGCATTCGCCGAGATGGAGCCGCAAAAGGCGGTGTCGGCCGATGGTTCGACCTTCCACCAGCCGCAAACGCTGGCGGACCTTTTGCAACTGCGCAAGGACAGACCGGATGCCCTGCTGCTCGGCGGCGGTACCGATCTCGGCGTGGCGCTGGCCGATTATCATACGGATTGGGACGAGGTCATTTCGCTGGCGCATGTGCGGGAAATGCGGGCCATCGGCGAGACGGACAATCACCTGAGTTTCGGCGCTGCCGTGACCTGGGAGGAGGTGCTTGCGCGCGTCGCCGGTTCCTATCCGTCCTTTGCCACGCTTATTCGCCGTTTCGGCTCGACCCAGATCCGCTCCATGGGAACCATTGGCGGCAATATCGGCACCGCAAGTCCCATCGGCGACGGCCCGCCTGCTTTGATCGCGCTGGGTGCCGATGTGGAATTGGCCTCGCTCAACGGCCGCCGGTTCATGGCGCTGGAGGATTTCTTCCTCGACTATCGCAAGACGGAGCTGCGGGCCGACGAAGTGATCGCATCGGTCTCCATTCCCAAGCCGAAGCCGGGGCAGGATTTTCGCGTCTACAAGATTTCCAAACGCTACGATCAGGATATCTCGACGGTCTGCGCCGCCTTTTCCGTCACCCGCGAGGATGGTCAGGTCCGCAGCGCGCGCATCGCCTTCGGCGGCATGGCGGCAACACCGCGCCGGGCGGTGGCAGCAGAGCAGGCGCTGGTCGGCACGCAGTTCGATGCGAAAGCGGTCGAAGCCTGCGCGGCGGCGATCACCGCTACGTTCAAGCCGCTCGACGACTGGCGCGGCAGCGCGGATTACCGCCTGCAGGTGGCAGCCAATCTGGTTGAACGGTTCTGGCGGGATGTCTCCGGCGAGACCGTGGAAGTGATGGCGCTATGACCGACAACACGCCCCATACTGTCCAGCGCAGCATCGTCGGCAAGGGCATTGCCCATGATTCCGCCGCACGCCACGTGGCGGGCGAGGCGAACTACATCGACGACATGCCCGAACTGCCGGGCACGCTGCATGCGGCCTTTGTCCTTTCGCCTGTCGCCCACGGGCGGCTGAAATCCATCGATCCGGCGCAGGCGCTGGCCATGGAGGGCGTGGCCGGTGTCTGGTGGGCCAGGGATGTGCCCGGCCACAACGAGGTCGGTCCGATCCTCCATGGCGAAACGCTGTTCGCCGAGGATATCGTCGATCATGAAGGGCGGGTCATCGCCGTCGTTGCCGCCCGCGATTTCGAAACAGCCTATCGCGCCGCGAAGAAGGTCAAGGTCGACATCGAACCGCTGGAGCCGGTGCTGGATATCGAGGAGGCCCACCGGCGCAGGAGCTATGTTCTGCCGCCGCAGGAAGTCATCGACGGCGATGCGGCCACGGCGATTGCCGGTGCACCACATATTCTGTCCGGCACGCTGCATATGGGCGGACAGGATCACTTTTATCTGGAAACCCAGATTGCCTATGCCATTCCCGGTGAAAATGGCGAGATGCTGGTGCACTCCTCGACGCAGCATCCGACTGAGGTGCAGCACCATGTGGCGCTGATCCTCGGCCTGCATGCCAATGCGGTGGAATGCCAGGTGCGGCGCATGGGCGGCGGTTTCGGCGGCAAGGAAAGCCAGGCGACGATCATCGCCGGGGCGGCGGCACTGGTGGCTGCCAAGACGGGAAAGCCGTGCAAGCTGCGGCTGAAACGCCGCGACGACATGGCGGGAACCGGCAAGCGGCACGATTATGTGGCCAACTGGAAAGTCGGTGTCGATTCACGCGGCCGCATTCGCGGGCTGGATGTGGAATATCTCGCCCGCGCCGGAAACCTGCCTGACCTCACCGGCCCTGTCATCACCCGCACGCTGACGCATACGGACAATGCCTACCATATTCCCCATGCCCGGTTCATCGGCCATGCCTGCAAGACCAATACGGTTTCCAACACCGCCTTCCGGGGATTCGGCGGGCCGCAGGGCATCCTGACCATCGAGAACATCATCGATACCATCGCGCGGGAACTGCAGCTCGATCCCAACAATGTGCGCGCCATCAACTATTACGGCGATGAAACTGGCGCAGTGACGCCCTATGGCCAGCCGGTGGAAGACAACCGGCTGATTGAAGTGACCGAAGCGGTGCTGGCCTCGGCCGACTGGCGCCAGCGGCGCGCCGAGATCGATGCGCATAACGCTGCCAATCCGGTCATCCGCCGGGGGCTGGCGATGATGCCGGTCAAGTTCGGTATTTCCTTCAACCTGACCTCGCTCAATCAGGCCGGTGCGCTGGTGCATGTCTACCTCGACGGTTCGATTTTCCTCAACCACGGCGGCACGGAAATGGGGCAGGGCCTGTTCGTCAAGGTGGCGCAGGTCGTGGCGGAAGTCTTCCAGGTCGAGCTCGACATGGTGCGCATCTCCTCCACCGCGACGGGTAAGGTGCCTAACACCAGCGCCACGGCCGCATCGACCGGCTCCGATCTTAACGGCATGGCGGCCTTCAAGGCGGCCACGGCGATCAAGGCGCGCATGACAGCCGTTGCCGCCGAACATTTCGGCGTGCAGGAAGGGACGATCGTCTACCGTGAAGGCCGTGTTCACGCCGACAACGAATCCATATCCTTCGGCGAGCTGGCCAAGATGGCCTGGCTCAAGCGGGTGCAGCTGTCGGAAGCCGGGCA
Organism: uncultured Phyllobacterium sp.; assembly: GCF_902479695.1. Taxonomy (NCBI): domain Bacteria; kingdom Pseudomonadati; phylum Pseudomonadota; class Alphaproteobacteria; order Hyphomicrobiales; family Phyllobacteriaceae; genus Phyllobacterium; species uncultured Phyllobacterium sp. The sequence goes on from NZ_CABSQF010000052.1 coordinate 24,224, forward strand.
CTATGCCACGCCGAAAATCCATTGGGACGGCAAGGCGATGAAGGGCCGGCCCTTCTTCTATTTCACCTATGGCGCGGCGGTGACGGAAGTGGCCGTCGATACGCTGACCGGCGAGACGCGCTGCCTGCGCGCCGATATCCTGCAGGATGTCGGCTCGCCGCTGAACCCGGCGATTGATCTCGGCCAGATCGAGGGCGCCTTTGTCCAGGGCATGGGGTGGCTGACCTGCGAGGAACTCTGGTGGGACAAGACGGGCAGGCTGCGCACCGTCGGGCCGTCCACCTACAAGATTCCCGGATCGCGCGATGTCCCGCCGGAATTCAATGTGCGCATTCTCGACAACGCGCCCAACCGTGAGGAAACGGTGTTTCGTTCCAAGGCCATCGGCGAGCCGCCGCTGATGCTCGGCGTCTCCGTCTGGCTCGCTATCCGTGATGCCATTGCCTCGCTGGCGCAGGGTGCCGTCGCTCCCCGGCTCGATGCGCCAGCGACGCCCGAAAACGTGCTGCGTGCGGTGAACGCACTGAAACAACGCGTGAAGAAAGATGCCGATGACTCTCGATGAACTGAACGATGCCGCGCCTGAAACCTTCGTCAAGGCGCTGGGCGGTATTTTCGAGCATTCGCCGTGGGTTGCGGAAGCCGTGGTGCCGCTGCGGCCCTTCGCCAGTGTGGAACTCCTGCACGCGGCCATGGCCGGTGCCGTCGACAAGGCCGGGCAGGTGGCGCAGCTTGGCCTCATCCGTGCCCACCCGGACCTTGCAGGCAAGGCGGCCCGCCAGGGCAGCCTGACGGTGCACTCGACCAGCGAACAGAAGGGCGCCGGGCTTGACCGGCTGACGGATGGCGAATTCGACGAATTTCACCGGTTGAATGACGGCTATCAGCGGCGGTTCGGCTTTCCGTTCATTCTCGCCGTGCGCGGCCATGACAAGCATTCCATCCTGGCGGCATTCAGGACGCGGTTGCAGAACAATGCCGGCGAGGAGGTGGCCGAAGCCCTGCGCCAGATTGCCCTGATCGCCCGGTTCCGACTCGACGATCTGCTAGCCTGAGAGGTCATCCATGGGAAAACTGTCCACACATGTGCTGGATACGGCGGCCGGGTGCCCTGCCGCAGGCATGACGCTGAAACTGCATCGGATCGATGCGGATGAGATCAGGCATCTGCTCAAAACGACGGTCACCAATGCCGATGGCCGTACCGATGCGCTGCTGTTGCCGCCCGGCGAAATGGCGGTCGGGCGCTACGAACTCAGCTTCTTTGTCGAGGCATATTTTCGGGCAAAGGGCGCTGCTTTGGCGGAACCTGCCTTTCTCGACGTGGTGCCCATCCGTTTTGCCATCGCGGATGTGGAGGCGAATTACCACGTGCCGCTCTTGGTGACGCCATGGTCCTACTCAACCTATCGCGGCAGCTGAGGAAAGTTTTGCAGTGCAGTGGTGAGCTTGTCGAACCACGCACGATAAAAAACCAGTGCCGCTCATCCGTAAATCCCGATCACATTGAATCGCCTGCGCTCGTCAGCTTTGAAGATGAGCAGATTGCCGGATGATACCGGTGAAGCGACGGGGCATGGGATTGTCACATCCCCGCCCGCACCGTTGCCCAGCAACACCCCATCCTGCGGGAAGGCCCCGCCGAGCTGCTTTTGCATGAGCGGCGAGATATCGAGAGCGATGGTCTGATTGGCCGGATCGGCCGTCTGGATCGCATCGCCCGCGACCCATGGCCGGATATGGGCGGGATCGCTGACCTGCAGCTGATCGCCAGCGGTATCCCATTTCGCCCAGGCCGACTGGGCCGGCGATTTGCTGGTGTTCCAGATGCGGACCATCGCCACGCCGCGCATGCCCGTGGCAAAGATGCCCGCCGCCGCCTTGCCTTTGAGGGAAAGCAGGTCGGCGGAGACGGACGCACAGACAGCGCTGCCGGCGGCGGGTTCGAGAACGGCGGGACCGCCGCCATCGGGCAGGAAAATCAGCCCGGACAGTTTCTTGCCCGTCCTTGGCTGGACGATGCCACCGGGAAACTGCACGGCCCCGGTTCTGCTGTCGGCAAGCAGGATATCCCGCCAGTCCTTGCCGTCGATGCTGGCCTTGATGGAAAAATCCCGGTTCCAGATCGTGCCGATCTCGACGCGGCCCTGATAGGCCGACTGAAAAAGAATGGATGCGAGCTGCTGGTCGCCTGCCTTGTTGATTTTCAGCTGATGCCCGCTGCCCGCATGGTCGAACAGCGAGGCGGGACTCTTCACGCTCAGGCGGTTCGTGTCATCCGCCTGCGTTTGGATGCCGACGCGGTCGACGGGATTTGTTGCCGGACGGAAATCGGTCCACTGTCCCTGATTGAAAATTGCGAGGCAGTTCTCGGCAGCAATCCATGCGCGCCATCCGTCCCGCGGCTGGAGGAATGCCCACGCGCCATCCTGCCACGCCGCGATTTGCCCGTCCTTGCCGCCCCACGCACCGGACGCGCCGGATGCGATGCAATACCGGTTGCCTTCCCGCGGCTCGGCCGGCGGCTCGTTGAGTGTTCTGCTGACCACGCAAAGCTGCACCAGGGCATCCAGTGCCCGGATGGCCTCATTATGGGTGACATGCTTCTGGGCTTGCGATGGTGCGATGTAGGGGAGCTGAAGGTTCGGTGTCTGGTCCATGGGGCGTTGTTCCATCGTTGGAAAAAAGCCAAGGATAAACGCTGCCAGTCTGTGTTGGATAAAGTGGCTGAAAGGACAACCGCCAATTGACCGCCAGACGATGATTGCATTTATGTAACCCTATGTTACTGGTCTTGAAACTATTGGGGAATCTAAGGATGAGCATCTCCATCTCACAAATGCCTCAAATTGGACTTTAAGGAAAATTGCAGTTTCTCATGTCACCCAGGCATTCCGTAAGCACCGAGGATCAATGAAATTGGAAAATTTTCGGCAACGCATCGCCATGATGCCGCGTCGTTATAAGCAGGTGCTCCTTGTCAGCTTCGACATGGTGGTGCTGACATTTGCGGCCTGGTTCAGCTACGTGCTGCGGTTCAACACCCTGTTTATGCCCAATACCGAGCAGGCGATGCTGATGATCGCTGCCCCTCTGATCGCATCGCCGGTGTTTATCCGGTTTGGCCTTTACCGGGCGGTTATTCGCTATCTGCCCGACAAAGCCATCTGGACGATGATGCAGGCGGTGACCTTTTCGGTGATCATCTGGGTGGTTGTCGCGTTTCTGACCCAGATGACCGGTGCCGAAGGCGTGCCGCGCGCCGTCCCCTTTTTGTATTGGGTCCTCGCCGTTGTCCTGATCTGCGGCAGCCGCTTTGCGGCCAAATGGCTGCTGTGGAGCCCGATTCGCGAAAAACTCCTGGCCCGGCAGTGCCTGATATTCGGCGCCGGCGATGCGGGGCGGCAGCTGGCCAATGCGCTGCGCAGCCAGAACGAGGTTTTCGTCGCCGGTTTCATCGATGACGATGCCACGCTGCATGGCATGGACATCCTCGGCATCCGCGTCTACCCGACCGCACAGATCGAAGATCTCATCGATAATTTCGGCATCAACGAAATGATCGTGACCACCTCGTCCCTGAGCGGCAATCAGCGCCGTTTGCTGATGGGCAAGCTCAAGTCGCTCAATGTCAAGGTGCGCATCCTGCCGGCGATTTCCGACCTGACGGCCGGAAAATACATTGTCAGCCATCTGCGCGATATCGATATCGATGATCTCCTGGGGCGCTCGCCGGTGCCGGCCCACCCCGACCTTCTCGACAAGACGGTGGAAAACCGTGTCATCCTGGTGACCGGTGCCGGCGGATCCATCGGTTCGGAACTCTGCCGGACGATCGTCAAGCTGGCCCCGGCCAAACTCGTGCTGTTCGATGTGAACGAGCACAGCATCTATCAGCTTCACCGCGAACTCGCCGGTATCAGCGATTGCGTTCTGGTGCCTGTCCTTGGCTCGATCAGCGATGGCCCGCTGCTCAAGGTGGTGCTCGATCAGCACAAGGTGGAGAACGTCTACCATTGCGCCGCCTACAAGCATGTGCCGCTGGTCGAGGAAAACGTCGTCGAAGGCGCGCGCAACAATGTCATCGGCACCGATGTTCTGGCAGCCGTGGCCCGCGAGGCGGGTGTCCGCAATTTTGTCCTCATCTCGTCGGATAAGGCAGTGCGTCCATCCAATGTCATGGGTGCAACCAAGCGTTGGGCCGAGCTGATCGTGCGCTACCATGGCGACGTGGCGAAGACGCGCGGCACCGGCCAGATATTCACCTGCGTCCGCTTCGGCAATGTCATCGGTTCCAGCGGTTCTGTCGTTCCGCTGTTCCGCGAGCAGATCGCCCATGGCGGTCCGCTGACGGTGACCCATGACGAGATGACCCGCTATTTCATGTCCGTCCGCGAGGCGGCGGAACTGATCATCCAGGCCGGTGCATTGTCTGAGGGCGGCGACATTCTGCTTCTGGAAATGGGCGACGCCGTGCGTATCCGTGATCTCGCTGAAAACATGATTCTCCTGGCGGGGCTGTCGGTGAAGGATGCCAAAAACCCCCACGGCGACATCGAGGTCGTCACGATCGGTATCCGCGACGGCGAAAAGCTGCATGAGGAACTCTTCTACGATCCGACGGGTGTTTCGACGACGAGCCATTCCAAGATTCTGCGCGCCAAACGGCGGGTGGCGCCGGTCGATCATCTGCCTGCAGCGGTCGACGAGCTGCGCGGGCTGATCGCGCAACAAAACCCGGATGCCGTGCGGGCCCTGCTTTTCGAGAACGCCGTCAGTTAACACGGGACCTCAATCTCGGCCAGATTCCCGTGCAGAAACAGCTGCACTGGTTTCACCGAAACAGACACGAAGCGGGATAGCGGTTGTTGAAAAGGGCTCCATCATCAGGAACGGTTGCCGTCCTCCTGGAAACCTTCAATGGTGCCGCATGTCTCGACGCGCAATTGGCCTCCATCGCCGCGCAAACCTATCCCGATATCGATCTGTGGGTCTCGGACGATGGATCGACGGACGGCAGCCGGGCGATCCTGCAGCAATGGGCACGGCGCTGGACCAAGGGCCGGGTGACCCTGCTACACGGCGCCGGTGAAGGGCGAAGCGAAAACTTCCGGTCGCTGATCACCAATCCGGCCATCCAGGCGGAATATTATGCCTTTGCTGATCAGGCCGATATCTGGGAGCCGGAAAAGCTTGCCGCCTCCATCCGCTGGATCGAGCACAATGCTTTTGCCGTGCCATCCCTCTTCTGTTCGCGGACGCTTACCATTGCTGAAAATGGCGCCATCGTCGGTTCGTCGCCGCTTTATGCGCGCCCGGCGGAATTCCGCAATGCACTGGTCCAGAACATCGCCGCGGGCAGCACGATGCTTTTCAACCGCAAGGCGCATGATCTTCTCGCGGCGTCGTGCCGGACGACACAATTTTCCAGCCATGACTGGTGGTTGTATCTGATTGTCTCCGGCGCCGGTGGCGTGGTGCATTTTGACCCGCAGCCGTTGGTGCGGCACCGCCAGCCCAGCCGTGGCGAGGGCTGGCAGGGGCATCTGGCTGCCTTGCGCGCCCGCTTCGCCGTCCGGTTTGCCGATCGGGCCGATCTCAACATCCAGGGGCTGGTGCGCAACCGGGATCTGCTGACCGCCGAAGCACAGGCGACTTGCGATCTCTACTGGAAGGTGCGATCCGACAACGTCATCCGGCGCATTCTCGCCCTGCATCAGTCGGGCGTTTACCGGCAGACCCTCCCGGGCCAGATCGGGCTTTATCTCGCCGCCATCTTCCGCAGGCTCTGATCAGGCCACTGTCCGTCTGCGAAAGCGCAGCAGCACGGCGCAAACGCATACAACCGCCACCACAATACCGGTCAGGCGGACCGGAATGCTGGTGGAACTCGCGGCAAATGCGCAGATGCCCAGAACGACATTCAGTGCAGCCACGGTCAGCACCACCTGCCACACGCTCCATCCCGCACGTTTGGCAACCTGATAGGCATGTTTGGAATGGGCGGCGAAAATATTGTCGCCCTCGAGCAGGCGCTTGATCAGCGTCGTCGTGGCATCGGCAATGAAAAACAGCGGCAGGATCAGTCCGGTGGCAATGCGCATGTCGTGGGCGACCATGAAAAAGGCGAGGCCGCACAGCAGCCCCAGCGGCAGGCTGCCGGAATCGCCGAGAAAAACCGTGGCCTTGGGGCGATTGAACAGGGCAAAGCCGCAGAGCCCCCCGGCTATGGCCGCTGCGATGCTGCCGCTGGCCATGCCCGCCAGGCCGAAGGCCGCGAACCCCGCGAGAAAGGCAAGCGGAATGCCCATTCCGGACACGACCATCAGGTCGAGGCCGTCCATGAAATTGGTCAGGTTGATGAAATAGACCAGCGCCAGAACAAGCAGGCCCCGCTCAAGCAGGACCGGGAAAAAATCCGGCAGCAGGCGAAAATCCGGCCCGAGGCCGTAAACGCAAAGGCAGGCGGCGATCAACTGCGCGACGATCCGGATGCTTTCCGGCAGGTGATGCCGGTCGTCGAGCATCCCCGCGATCCAGAGGATCAGCGCAGCGATGGACGCGGTGACGAGAAAGCGCTGGTCGAGACCCATCCGCGCGCCGAACAGCCAGAGGAGCGCCACGACCACCGGCACGATGGCAAGGCCGCCAAGCTGGCGTGCAGGCTGGGTGTGGTTTGAGCGTTCATTGATTCCCGCGGCCAGGAAATGGCTGGGCAGCAACCGGATGAGAACGGCAAGAAACACGGCGCTGGCAATGGCGGCAAGGACAAAGACGGTGAGGATCGGCGACAAGGCAGCGGCACCCTTAATCTGGAGCTTGGCGGATTGTTCACACCCTTGTCATGAAAATAATGCCGAAACAATTGTGAAAGAGCGACAAACTGGGCAATCATTCACGTTGCGCAAGCTGGAACCAGAGGTTATAAGGCCGCGCTGTCCTGCGGTGCAATGCACCCGCATCGGCATTTTGGGGCGTAGCCAAGTGGTAAGGCAGCGGTTTTTGGTACCGCCATTCCCTGGTTCGAATCCAGGCGCCCCAGCCATGTCACAGC